>JAQBTV010000005.1 GCA_027624715.1 Pseudomonadota bacterium | reverse complement strand
CGCCTATTTCAGCTTCTGTAGCTATAATAGAGCCTGAACGGTTGGAAATTTTCAAGACCAAGATGGCCGCATTGTATGCAATTCCATGCATGCCTGATGAGTTTTTTGGTGCCGCAATTATCCCTGCAACGTGGGTTCCATGCCCATTTGTGTCTGAATAAGCACCAGTCTGATCGGTTTCATAATTGTAACTATTTAAGGAGTCTCTTGTTATCCAAGAGCCTGTTGAAGCTTCAAGAGCATTAAGCCCAGAATCTGCAACGGCAACTTTGATATTTGTTCCAGTACCGGCAGTGGAATCTGAAGGATTCCCACCTGTCCCTCCATTTTGGGCGTACCAACGGTAATGTCCGTTGTAATACATTGCGGATGCTTTCACAATACCAAGACCAGTTTGCTGGTTGTACTCTGACGTCTCAAAAGCACTACTGCTTGCATAGGTTAATGACCTGGATGAACTACTACTCCCACTTCCTCCGCCACTAGCACAACCTATTAGAACTAACGAAGACCACAATGTAAGTGTGTATAATATTTTTCTGATGAAACTTGCCCTTTCAAAACACGCCGCAGATAAAAAAATACTTTTAATTTTTTGTATATTTCTAATTTTCACCTGCACGCTAATATCCTGTAATGCATTAAATGGTGCAACTCCAATTCAAAACAAGGGATACGTTCACCCAAATCAGGTATACGTTTACAACGGTGATGGACTCTATACTCAGAATTCAGAGATAAAGCTTACTCCTTTAGGGATCGACCGGGAAATACTAGAAATCAGTCAACGACTAAAGGTGCAAATAAAAGATTTAAGGAGAAATAAATTCTATTTGGCTGTCTCTCCACAACAAAGAACTGGCGGTTACAAATTTACAACAGAAAAAACTAATGAAAAAATAGTTATTTGCCTCAAAAAACCTAGAGATACTGATTCTGTATCAATGGCCCTAACAAATCCAATCGCATTAATAGAATCAAATACGGAGCTGTCTTTGAAAGCATCTTACTGTTTGCAGTAGAACCAATACCGTCCCGAGCCTTAAGAAGCGCAAAATAGCATAGATAGAAAAGGCATAAAAAGGAGTTAATAATGGAAAATAGGACGGTTTTGGTTACCTGCGTTAAAAAGTACATGGGTGAGGCTATCGCAAATAAATTTAAGGCTATGGGGTTTAATGTCCTAACGGATGATCGGCCTTTAGTGACTCAAAGTGAGTGCGAGGCTTTAATTCAGTTGTCGGGCACGATTGATGTTTTAGTTGCAAATCTTGCAGAACCACCGAAATCTAGTCCTGTGCAAGTTATTGAAAATGACGATTGGGATACGTTATTCAAGGTTTTGGTTGATCCTCTGATGTATCTCGTTAGAGCAACAACCCCGCAGATGCTAGAGAGAAAGTCTGGAAAAATCATTGCTGTAACCAGTGCTGCCCCGCTGAGAGGTATTGCTAATAATTCAGCGTATTGCGCTGCGCGAGGCGCGCAGAATGCCTTTATCAAAGCAGTAGGTATTGAATTGGCGCGATCCAATATCCAAGTGAATGCTATCGCGCAAAACTATATTAATAATAATACTTACTACCCCGATCGACTCTTGTCTGATGAAAAATTCTTAGATCACGTACGTAAGAATGTACCGACTAATAAGGTAGGGTCTGCTGAAGAGACTGCTGAACTTGCATCATATTTAGCCAGCGAAAAATGTACGCACATCGTTGGTCAAATTATTCCTCTGGCCGGTGGTTGGGTTAGCTAATTGAGTGTAGCCATCAGTAAAAAGATACGCGTGTCTGACTCACAAAAAAGCGCCGCACGAATGCGGCGCTTCTCACTACTTAGCAGCTAATGAATTATTACTTAGCTGTGATTTTGTAGATTTCACCTTCATCCGTATTTGCATACAATGCGCCGTCAGGGCCCAATGTGACGCCACGGTAGCGCTTTTGCTCAACTGGCAAGTGAATCACGCTCTTGATTGATTGCCCGTCCTTAGCAATGTCATATACATCTAAACGCATACCAACAGGGGTGCCACCAAAAGCAATACCCATGATGCCTACAACTGCACGGCCCTCATATGTGCCCCACTGCTTACCTTTGAGGAAAGCAATTGAAGATGTACCTTGCGAGTAGCCGTTGTTCTGCCATGCTGGTGGCATTAGATCGGCAAACCGGGTGTCACTCATTGGCATAAAAGCTGCACGAATGGCTGGAATCACACCTTCTTTCTGTTTAGGGCTGTATCCACAGTACTCGTCTGGACACTCTCCGCGGCCACCTACATTCTGCCGAGGATCCCATCCACCGTTACCACCATTTACAAGCATAGTGAGTTCATCGTTGTGCCATGGTCCGTGCTCAGCTGTAAATACCGCACCATCACTTCTAAACGCAATACCCTGAACGTTTCGATGTCCGTACGTATAGATACGTTTGTCGTAACCGGCAGGTGGTTTGTTGCCCTTATGGGCATTACCGTCAGTGTCGATTCTCAGCACTTTACCGCACATTAAATCAGGTGATTGTGGGCAAACACCTCTGTGTCGGTCACCCGTAGTGATCCATAAAGATCCATCTGGTCCAAAGGTAGGTCGGTTACCATTGTGAGCACCGTTCCCGCCGAATGGATGATCTGACTCAAAAGGCTTGAATTGAATATCTTTTACGATATCGGTACGGTTGGATACACTCTTAAAATCTTTGCTGACTTCAAATCGCATCACGATGTTTCCATCGCATCGTTCGAAATTTGTTTTACATCCGCTACCATGATATTTGGTGGATGCAGAAGCAACATAGATTCTACGGTTTTTATCAAAGTTTGGATCAACTGCGATACCCAACATACCTGCTTGGTTGGTACACCAAAGATCATTGCCTGTGTCCGCGTATCCTTTGGAACCGGTCATTCCATATAGAGCTTGAACTTTTCCGGAAGGCAGTCTTACAGAAAATCCTTTACACTTCTCGGTGAAAAACATCGTTCCATCCGCAAGGAAGTCTGTATCCCAAGGACTCTCGAGCCCTGTCAACACCGCTTCTTGCGTTATTTGTGGCACAGCTGCGCTCTTACCCTTATGGCCTCCAGCAAAGCTACTGCTAACTAATGCGCTGACCCCTAGGACGAAAAGAGCAGAGATTAAACTCTTCTTCATTTTTATTACCTCCGTTATTATTAGATTAAGTATTTACTGTACTTTTGCGCTGTTCAAATAAGCAGCTAGGTTTGCGATTTCGTCATCACTTAGAGGAATTGCATTTATTATCATGAGATCAGAATTAGGTCCAAATCTCTCCTCAGATCGGTATCTTTTGAGTCTGTCTACTAAGTAGGCAATATCTTTTCCGGCCAACTTGGGATAACTGGACAGTCCTTTCCCTGAAGGGCCATGGCAGACAAAGCAGTTTTGCGAATACCGAGCCTTACCGGCCTCTACGTCTCCTGCAATCGCTACGCTAAAGTTTACGCTGTAAAAAACCAAGACATATAACACGAAGCGTGACACAGGACCTCTTTTAAAAAATGATAAATCAGTTGCTAGCCTGTACTGCTGTTCCGAGCTTACACCAAATGAAGCAAAATTTATATAGCGCCCCAGTTCGAGGTGCGTGACTGAGATTAGTTCCGAAAAATTCGACAGTTAATCTGTGTCAATGATATAAATTTCGAGGTCGGGAAAACGTCACGCTAGACCTGACGATTCCCGGAAAAATAAGGGTGCTGATGCCACTGCTTCGGTAAAACCGGAGATATTTTTCATATTCTGACCGTTGCGGCCCATTGTTACTTGAACAGCAGCTACTAACAATATAATAGAAGGGCAGGTTGATGCATAAACTAGCGGTAGTATTGATGCTGTTATTCAGCGCCTATTCCGCAGAGGTCGATGACGTAGAAGCTTTGAGACGTGCTTGTGATAACGGTGAGGTAGATGCCTGTAACAACTTGTGGTTGCATACGCCGAGCGTGCCGGTGTTAGGCCAAATTAGCCGCACAACTTATTCATCACACCACTTATGACTGAATTAGATGAGGCAGACGCCATACCACCTGAGACTATATCGGTCTTATAGGATGCTCCGCTACCAAATGGTCCCTCGTACAGGATCTGCACGAGAGTTTGATAGCGCCTATGCGCACAATTGATCTGAATAAAATTCTTCCTAGAAAGAACCCCCATTTGCTGTGCCGAAAAATCAATCATAGTCCAAACGAATAATCCCCCATCACCGACCTCAATGGAATCCGAATCGTAGTACACTGTTTCTCTATCGGACTCACCCTGAATATGAGTCCACTCCTCACTGTTAACTGCATGTGAACCTAAACCAGCCATTAATATAATCACCTTGAGTAGACTCTTTACAAATGACATTGTTTTTCCATTTTGCTAAGAATTTGTGCGAAACTAGAGACTAGCTGTCCCCTTAAACAACTGATATAACTTTGTCCCATAACCCTCTATTTTTCCATTAAATAATCCAAGAATATTCTTACTTGCCGTTCTCGATTGACCCATGAGTAGGCTGGTCGTCAAGCTCGTCAGTGAAAGGAGTGTCAGAGGATCTCGTGTAAAAAGGCCGTCTCGTACTACTAGGCCATCTATAGACTCGCTCCAGCTAGAGAGCGGGGTGAGTGACAGAACTAATAGAGGGATGATGAATAGATTTCGCATCGTAGAACCTTACTATGAAAAAGGGATGGATACACCTAGAACACAATTCCGCTCTAATGGAGGTAGTTACCGATCAGGTAAGCCGGCATGGTGCCAATGCAGAAAACGATTGTTGGCAGGCATTGTCTTGTCATCAACCAAGATGAAACCAATATGCTCAGCGAGCTCATTAATCCATTCAAAGTCACGAATGCTGCTCTCAGGGTTTCGTTCTTTTAACCAGTGATCAAACTCGGCATTACTGCCTGCGGTATATTGACCCTGATAGTTAAATGGACCATATATGATTAAATCAGCATGATCAGTAGTAATCGTACTGATCAGTTTAAAAAAGTCTTTAACGTGCTGCTCAGACATGATGTGTAGGGTGTTACAGGAGTAGATCGCATCATATTGACGTTTGATAGAAGTCGTTGACACATCCAGTTCTATGGGTGCTAACAGGTTACTCAAATTAGCATCATCAACCCACATCTGTATGCCAGCCAAGTTTTCTTGAACATCACTGCATTGCCAATTGAGCCATGGCATATGCTTGGCAAAATACACCGCATGCTGAGCGGTCCCAGAACCAATTTCCAGCACATCATGAACGTTTTTCAGTATGGGACTGATTGCTGAAAAAATCGGCTCTTGGTTTCGTTCACATGCGGGCGAGAATGGTTTTTCCAAAGACAATTAAGATTTAAAGTTTTAATGTGGGCGTAAAGTTTTCGGTTTAAAAACTAATTTCGCCACTTAATCGAACAACCTATTGAGGGGAGTTGTTCCTTGGGGCCTTTCCCAGTTTCAGCAATCAGGCGCATGGCATTTAAGAGTTCTGGATTTCGGTTGTTTGTGCCCCCCATTGGATCATCATCAATACGACCGCGATATTGCAATTTGCCATTCGAATTTAAGCCGAAGAAATCTGGAGTGCATATTGCACCATATTCGCGTCCGACCGACTGATCTTCATCAATGAGATAGGGGAATGAAAAGCCATATTTCTTGGCAAATAATTTCATATTCTCTGGAGAATCGGCAACATGATGTTCATAGTCATTTGACATGATGGCAAGCACACTAATTCCTTCCGCCATCAATTGCTGACAATCATTAGCCAAGCGCGCTGCAATACGTTGAACATATGGGCAGTGATTACATATGAACGTGATCAGAAGCCCATGCTTACCCAATTGATCACTCATGGTGAAGCGTTGGCCATGAGAATCTTTTAGTGTGAAGTCGGGCGCATCCCAGCCAAAATCACAAATGGGCGTGTCTAATAACATTTTTAACTTTCCGTAAAAGTGTGACACCGAAGTGCCTCACTACTTTTCTTAATGCAAGCCTTCGAGCACGTTTTTACCGATGACACGTCCTCTTTCTTGTTGCTTATGAGCCTCAACAATAGTCTTTGGACTGAGCTTACCAAGATTATTGGTCACCGTTGATATCAGTGTGCCATCGTCCAGCATTTTAGAAACACGGTTAAGAATTTTGTGTTGCTCATCCATGTCAGGGGTTTTGAACATGGAACGGGTGAACATTAGTTCCCAAGCAAAACGAAGGGCTTTTTGCTTACCTGATTTAATATTTAGAACTTCCGGATCATCGATAAAGGCAACTGCACCACGAGGCTTGATCAGGTTGATGATGGCGTCAAAATGACCCTCCGTACCTGTCAAGGCGGCTACATATTTTGGTTGAATCCCCAATGCCTCGATCTCCGTATCAATAGGTTTGCTATGATCGATGACGTGATCTGCCCCCATTTTCTTGACCCAATCGATGGTGTCTTGGCGGGATGCTGTTGCGATGACAGTAAGTTTAGTCAGTTTTTTTGCAAGTTGGATAAGCATAGAACCAACACCGCCAGCACCACCAATGACTAGAATTGCTTCATTGTCGCTCTCTGTAATGCCGAGACTGTCAAAAAGCAGTTCCCAGGCTGTGATGGAAGTTAAAGGAATGCCAGCGGCTTCGGCCATGCCAAGTGAAGACGGTTTTTTACCAACAATGCGCTCATCAACAACATGTAGTTCTGAGTTCGTGCCAGGGCGTGTAATATCACCAGCGTAGAAGACTTCGTCGCCAACGCTGAATTTTGATACGGCACCACCAATTTTTTTAACAATCCCTGCTGCATCATAACCGAGGACTTTTGGTGCCCCCTCAGGTTCAGTACGTTTACGAACCTTTGTATCAACTGGGTTCAATGAAACGCCATGCACCTCGACAAGAAGGTCGTGCACGCCGACATCAGGGATGTCAGTTGAAAATTCTGTGAAACCAGCAGTCTCTATTGGCCCCATTTTTTGATATCCAATGGCTTTCATTTGTCTATCTTTCTTATTTCGTGATTATAAAAATGTATCAAGTTCAATGAAGTGTGATGGCTAACCCATCATCAATTCTATTCTTTATTTGTATCTGCTCGGGTATATATAGATCACGTAGTCCTGTTTAGACCCCCCGGGATGTTTAGGGGTGGAGTAAAGGGTACAAATTGGTTACACAGACATGTTACACACGCCAAAATAATGACTTTTTAAATAATTGATTTATATAGATTAAATTAGATAAAAATAGGGTGGCGGAGAGTGAGGGATTCGAACCCTCGGTACGGGTTACCGTACACACGCTTTCCAAGCGAGCACCATAAGCCTCTCGGTCAACTCTCCTGCTTATCCATGCCTAAGAAGCGGGGCAGAATATATGAGTGACCCACTCATGTCAAAGTTGATGGATTAAATCGTCTCTTTGAGTTGGTCTAAAATCTGCGGATTTTCTAGTGTCGAGACGTCTTGAGTGATCTCCTCACCTTTGGCTAAGGAGCGAAGCAGTCGGCGCATAATTTTCCCAGAACGCGTCTTGGGGAGGTTATCGCCGAATCGAATCTCGTCCGGTTTGGCAATAGGCCCAATTTCTTTTGAGACCCAATCCCTGAGTGCTTGTGCGATATCTTTTGCTTGATCGCCTGACGGTCTGTCGCCAGCAAGTACGACAAAGGCTGTGACCGATTCACCTTTCACGTCATGCGGCCTGCCCACGACTGCCGCTTCAGCAACCAGTTCATGTGAGACTAAAGCTGACTCAATCTCCATGGTTCCGAGTCGATGGCCTGAGACGTTCAGTACGTCGTCAATGCGACCCATAATCCAAAAATAACCATCTTTATCACGATTAGCGCCATCGCCCGCGAGATAATATTTTCCTTTAAAATCATCCGGAAAGTAGCTTTTCTTAAAGCGCTCTGGATCTCCCCATATGTTTCTGATCATGGAAGGCCATGGTTTTTTGATGACTAAGATGCCGCCATTTCCCTTGCTGACCGGGTTGCCTGTTTCATCAACCACATCGGCTACTATGCCCGGTAGCGGGAATGTGCATGAACCGGGTTTTAGGGTAGTGGCACCTGGAAGTGGCGTGATCATATGCCCGCCTGTCTCAGTCTGCCACCACGTGTCCATAATGGGGCACTTTCCCCCGCCAACGGCATTGAAGTACCACATCCATGCCTCTGGATTAATTGGCTCGCCAACTGATCCAAGTATTCTCAAAGACGACAGATCGTGCTCTTTAGGTAAATCAGGTCCGAGTTTGATGAGAGAGCGAATTGCAGTAGGTGCTGTATAAAAAATGGTCACTTCATGCGTATCGATCATTTTCCAGAATCGATTGGCATCCGGATAAGTTGGAACACCTTCAAAGATTACTTGGGTAGCACCTACCGACAATGGTCCATACGTGATGTAGGTGTGTCCTGTGATCCAGCCGATATCAGCTGTGCACCAGAAAATATCGGAGCTTCTGTGGTCGAAGGTCCATTTCATCGTCAGAATCGCTTGAAGGAGGTACCCTGCTGAACTGTGTTGTACGCCTTTCGGTTTTCCTGTGGAGCCGGAGGTGTAGAGGATAAATAGCGGATGCTCGGCATTGACCCATTCGGGTGCGCAGACATCGGGTTCATTTTGAGTCAGCTCGTGTAACCACACATCTCGATTCTTATCGAAGCTGATCTTGTTGCCTGCACGCTTGTATACAACGACATTGCTGATTTTTTCGCATCCACCCATGGCGATCGCTTCATCGACAGTCGGTTTTAGTGGGATTTCTTTCCCACCTCGAATTTGAGCATCAGCAGTAATGACGGCGGTTGCACCGACATCAATAATCCGTTCTTGCAGACTTTTAGCCGAGAATCCACCAAACACCACAGAGTGGATAGCACCAATGCGCGCACACGCTTGCATTGCGGCCACACCTTCGATGGACATTGGCATGTAGATCACAATGCGGTCACCCGACCTGATACCCAAAGACTTCAAGCCATTGGCCATTTGGCACACGCGATGGTAGAGCTGTTTATAGGTTACGTTGGTCACGGAACCATCGTCGGCTTCGAAAATCAACGCGGTCTTGTGTGGGATGGTATTTAAATGCCGGTCAAGGCAGTTGTATGAAACATTCAGTTCGCCGTCATGGAACCATTTAAAAAACGGTGGATTAGTGTCATCTAAAATTTTTGTGAATGGTTTGTTCCATAAGAGATGCTCCTGCGCTAACTTAGCCCAAAAACCTTCGTAATCGGCTTCCGCTTGGGCACATAAGGCCTTATAGGCACTGAGTCCAGATACAGTCGCTTGTTTTACAAACTCATTACTCGGTTTAAAAATCCGATTTTCCTGCAATACCGATTCAATATTGGGCATACGTACCTCTTTTTATCATGCCATCACGCAGCTTTCATAAATTTCAGCTTGTTGTGCTTCGTGAACGCCACAACCTCATAGGCTGGACCGAAGTAATGGTGCCGATAGTGCTACAACTGCGGTGTCATTCGTCTCGTGGATTATACCGTTTTCGCGTGTTAGTGATGACGATTTTAAGCTTTTGCGGAGATCTTAATGGTGAGTAAAGAGGAGCGTTGACGTAATACCAGTTGACAGGTGATTTATAATGCCCATCTAATCTAAGCACTTTAAGCTAAGGACTCTAGCCATGGCTCTAATTAAGCAGGATGATTTAATCGATAGTATCGCAGACGCCTTTCAATATATCTCGTACTACCATCCGAAAGACTACATTGATGCGCTCGCTTTGGCTTACGAACGGGAGGAATCTCCTACTGCGCGGGATGCTATCGCGCAAATTCTGACCAATTCAAGGATGAGTGCCCACGGTCGTCGACCCGTTTGTCAAGATACGGGCTTGGCTGTCGTGTTCGTTAAGCTAGGCATGGACGTCCAATGGTCAGGTACGACCATGGTGTTATCAGAGATGATCCATGAAGGTGTTCGTCGAGCATATACCCATCCAGATAACCCACTACGTGCCTCAGTTGTGCATGATCCTGCAGGTCAGCGGTTGAATAGCCGTGATAATACGCCCGCGATTATTCATTACGATATCGTTCCAGGAAATAACATTGAGATCACTGTTGCAGCAAAAGGCGGGGGCTCTGAGAATAAAGCAAAGTTTACGACGTTGATGCCCTCAGACAGTCTCGCAGATTGGATTGTTGATGTCGTGCCCTCGATGGGAGCCGGTTGGTGTCCTCCAGGCATGTTGGGCATTGGCGTTGGTGGAACGGCTGAGAAAGCGATGCTCTTGGCTAAAGAATCCTTGATGGAGTCGATTGATATGCAAGCGCTTAAGGCTAAAGGCCCCCAGAGTAAGTTAGAAGAGTTGCGTATTGAAATCTATGAACGAGTCAACGCCTTAGGTATTGGTGCGCAAGGATTGGGTGGTTTAACTACTGTGTTGGACGTCAAAATCAAAGATTACCCGACGCATGCTGCGTCGCTACCTGTAGCGGTGATTCCAAACTGTGCTGCGACACGTCATGCGCATTTTATTCTTGATGGTTCCGGTCCTGCTGTATTAATACCTCCTGTGATAGAGGACTATCCGGCGATTGAGTGGCGCGCTGCCGATAATGCGAGACGGGTCGATCTAGAAGAAGTCACCGCGAGAGATGTCGCGAGCTGGAAAGCTGGTGAAACTTTGTTGCTTAATGGCAAGTTTCTCACGGGCAGAGATGCGGCACATAAGCGTATCAAAGGTCTTTTGGATAGCGGAAAAGGCTTACCCGAGGGAGTTAATTTTGAGGGTAGATTCATCTATTACGTGGGCCCGGTTGATCCGGTTGGTGATGAAGTGGTGGGGCCGGCTGGCCCTACGACATCTACCAGAATGGATAAATTTACCGAAATGATGTTATCGCAAACAGGGTTGCTTGGCATGGTTGGGAAAGCTGAGCGTGGTCCTGTCGCGATTGAGGCCATTAAAAAACATAAGGCCGTGTATTTAATGGCGGTCGGAGGTGCAGCGTATCTAGTCGCCAAAGCGATTAAATCGTCAAGAGTGGTGGCGTTTGAGGATTTAGGCATGGAGGCAATTTACGAATTTGAGGTACGTGATATGCCGGTGACTGTGGCGGTAGACAGTACGGGAGAATCGGTGCATCAAACAGGCCCTAAATTTTGGAAAAGTAAGATTGCACAAATTCCAGTTGTATCAGCATAATTTATTGAAGGCGGGTAGACTACGGCTTGGATTATCGAACGTTTAAGCTTATGGCGGGCCTCCCCGCATTGCAAAGTAGTGAACCTGGTCAGGGCCGGAAGGAAGCAGCCACAGCTATTATTTGTAAGTGCCGGGGGTTTGGCTCGCCACCTCTTTCCTGTACTCTTGAGCCAGTGAACACTAAATATTGAGATGTCTTTAGCTTTAGCACGAAAATGGCGACCAAAAACGTTCTCTGAGCTGGTTGGACAAGACCATGTGGTGAGAGCGCTTACCAATGCTCTTCAACAAGGTAGGGTTCACCACGCTTGGTTGTTCGCAGGTACGCGAGGCGTTGGTAAAACAACGCTGGCGCGCATTATTGCCAAAGCGTTAAATTGCAACGCACTCAATAACGCTGACCCGTGTGGGGTTTGTGACTCGTGCCTGTCAATTGATCAAGGACGTTTTATTGATGTAATCGAGTTGGATGCGGCCTCTAATACCCAAGTGGATAATATGAGGGATCTTTTGGAGACGGCTGCGTATAAGCCGACTGTTGGCGAATATAAAATTTTTATTATCGATGAGGTGCATATGCTTTCTCGATCAGCCTTCAACGCGATGTTGAAGACACTTGAGGAGCCTCCTGAGCACGTAAAATTCATCTTGGCAACTACGGATCCGCAAAAGGTTCCGGTAACCGTTCTGTCACGTTGCTTGCAATTCAACCTTAAGCCCATTCCTGTCCCAATCATTGAAGAGCAAATGAAGAAGATCTTGCGAGACGAGAACATTGAATTTGATTCTCAGGGGATTGAGTTATTGAGCCGTTATGCAAGAGGAAGTTTAAGAGATGGACTATCTTTACTTGATCAATCTATTGCGCAAGGAAACGGTAAAGTAGAAGAAGAGTCGGTGAAGTCGATGTTAGGTGTTGTCGATGAGTCGCTTGTTCAAGATTTGGTGGAAATCACATTGAACCAAGATGCTGATCTATTGACGCAAAAGATTGGTGAGATTGAGCGTATGGGGGCTTCTTTTGCCTTCGTGTTAGATGAAATGGCGTCTTTATTGCAGCGTCTATCGTTGTTCTCTCTCACGACTCAGGGTCTGGATGAGCGTTTAATCGAAGGATATCAGCGGCTGGTTGATCAAACGGATGAAGAGCATTTGCAGCTTTTGTATCAAATCGTGACTGTTGGTAAGCGTGATTTGCCGCTGGCACCGGATGAGAAAGTTGGTTTCACGATGGTTCTGCTGCGTATGATGGCCTTCCTGCCTGATCATGGCCTTGATCGAGAGCCTCAAAAAAAGAAGGTGGTAGCTAAGATGGTTCCAATATCGAACCCCCTAAATAATCAGAAAGTGGAAACTAAAGCTGATGCCAATTCGCAATTACCCGTCGTTCTTAAGACGAACGCAGATTGGAAGGCATTTGTCTTGGAAAAAGTATCATCTGGTATGGCAAAAATGTTAGCGGATAATGCTGAGTTTGAAAGTTTTGGTGAGGGCGTATTGAAACTTTCTTTAGATGGTGATCAGAAACATCTAATGGAGGATCGTTATCGAGGTAAGCTCCAGGAATTGATTCGTGAACACATTGATGCAAAATGTCGCCTGGAGATCAAAGTTGGTGTGGTGAGCGATACACCTCTAGCTAACGAGCAGATTGAGAAAAAAAAGCGACTGGATCAAATAAGTCGAGATTTGGAGAAAGACCCATTTGTTAAGAGTCTAAAAGAGAATCTCGGTGGTAAGCTGGTTACGGAGTCTATCCGATCCACCAAATAATGTACGTTATAAATTTTCCTATCAATCGCATGAATTATTGGAGTAGGTATGTTTAAAGGACAGTTGGGTGGGCTGATGAAACAGGCTCAAGAGGTGCAGGAGAAGCTCAAGAAGACGCAGGAGGAAATAGCGCACATGGAGGTTGAGGGTGAGGCTGGAGCGGGGCTTGTTAAAGTGACGATGACTGGGCGTCATGATGTGCGCCGGGTGCATATAGATCCGAGTCTCATGAGTGATGATAAAGAGATGCTTGAAGATTTAGTTGCTGCTGCTATGAATGATGCGAATAGGAAGGTTGAGGAGATCACGCAAACAAAAATGTCAGGATTGAGTGGTGGTCTTGGGTTGCCACCAGGGATGAAGCTTCCTTTTTGATGTGTTTGGCGGTCCTTTGAATGAAAACCCCTAAGGCCCTCGAAGCGGTCATCGATGCGTTAAGAAAATTACCGGGAGTCGGTCCTAAGGCCGCACAGCGCATGGCATTCTATCTTATGCAACATGATAAAAGTGCTGCTCAAGATATTGCGGAAGCGTTGATTACGGCGCTTGGGCGTGTTCGACACTGCGAGCGATGCAATAATTTCTCCGAGCAACCCGTCTGTGACTTATGCTTATCAACAAACCGTGATGACAGTGTGGTTTGCGTGGTTGAGATGCCTTCGGATGTTCAATCGATTGAACAGACACAGTCATTTAAGGGGCGCTACTTTGTCCTTCTAGGTCGCTTATCCCCACTCGACGGTGTAGGTCCCAAAGAAATAGGGTTGGATCGTTTAATTGCCCGTGCGAGTGATGGCGTAGTTAAGGAAGTGATTGTCGCAACAAATTTTACCAATGAGGGTGAGGCAACTGCTCATTATATTGGTGAGAAGTTAATGCCTCTTGGGCTGTCGGTCACGCGGTTATCTCGAGGTGTGCCTGCCGGAGGAGAAATTGAGTATGTGGATATTGGTACGCTCGCGCAGAGTATCATTGAACGAAAAATAGTCGATTAGCTTTTAAAATTAGCCGAAGGTATTCATGACGAGGTCACGAAAAAGAGAAATAGCAAACGCTAGGGCTCCGGCTAAGCAAAGACCAGAAGACGCAAGAAGACGTGTAAGTAAGAAGGCGGATTCTGAGAGCCAACCTGTTGCAAGCGGAGAAACTCAAAAACTGCAAAAAGTGCTGGCGCAAACTGGAATCGGTTCGCGTCGTAAGATGGAAGAGTTAATTGAGCAAGGGCTTATCAAAGTTAACGGTCAGGTAGCAACACTCGGGATGCGCGTGTCAAGCACAGATCGTGTTGAGTTTGGTCGCCGGCGTGTAGATGTGAGTGGAGGGGCGGTCACTCGAGTGATTCTTTATCACAAGCCTGAAGGTGAAATTGTTTCTAGGGATGACCCGAAAGAGAGGCAGAACGTATTTTCGAATCTTCCTAAGCCTAAAAATGCCAAGTGGGTTGCCATAGGACGACTTGATTTTAATACGAGCGGACTGCTCATCCTCACGACTTCGGGTGAATTAGCAAACTGTATGATGCATCCTAGTTTTGATACTGAGCGAGAGTACAGTGCACGTATCTTCGGTCAATTGACTTTAGAACAAATGAATCTTTTACTCTCCGGGATTGAACTGTCTGATGGTCATGGTCAATTCAAAGTGTGTGAACCCATTGGAGGAGAAGGTCGAAACCGCTGGTATCGTGTGATTGTGAAGGAGGGTCGCAATCGATTGGTTCGACGGATGTTTGAATCTCTGGGATATCAAGTCTCTCGTCTCATTAGAATCCGATTTGGAGGTATTGTTCTTCCACCACGGCTTACTCGAGGAAAGTGGTTGGAGCTTAAAACCAGCGAGGTAACTCAATTAGAAGAACAGTGTGGTCTTGTTCGTGAAGATTCGACCCCTCAGCCTGCCAAGCCAATGCAAAGATCCTTTCTTGACAAGAGAAAAACAAAATCACGACCGGATTGAGTTTCAATCCAAGTAAATGGCACTTTAGGAAATTTAGCTTCAATGGCTGCTCGGTTACGTCCCACTTCTGAGATGAGTATCCCATTAGGGGCGAGGTAAGCAGGCGCTTCTCTGATGATCTGCTGCACAAGGTCAATCCCTTCTTCACCTCCAGCCAGTGCTATTTTTGGCTCCATTTGGAATTCCGGAGGTAACTTGTCGATAGATTTTTGATCGACATAGGGTGGGTTAGAAATAATGAGATCAAATTGCTGATTAATGTCAGAGAAAAGGTCTGACTGAATACAGGTTATTTGGTCAGCGAGTTCATATGATTCTATATTGGCCGCACAGATTGATAAGGCAGCCTTTGAGAGATCACTCGCAGCGACTTTAGCATTAGGAAATTGATGTGCCGCCAAGATAGCAAGACATCCAGATCCTGTGCAAAGGTCGAGAACCTGTTTAACCGAATCGTGATTGGTAATCCACACGTCAACTTGGTCGAAGAGTAAATCGGCAATATGTGAACGAGGAATTAGTACATCTTCATTAACATAGAATTTGTAATCTCGTAACCAGGCTTCATTGAGAATGTAGGCTGCTGGTACTTTGTTCTTCGTTCTCCTTTCGATGTGTTGGAGAGTTTTTAGAATTTCTGGCGGTGTGAGTGTCGCATCAAGGAAAATATCGAGCGAATTTAATGGCAGTGATAACGTCCGTAAGACTAAGAAACACGCCTCATCAAAGTGTGTTTCTGTTCCCTGCCCGAGATGGACTTTATGCTCGGCAAACGTAGTCGTCGCATGTCGAATAAGGTCTCGAATGGTTGACAGATTGTTCTCGTTAACCATGTAAGAATGGTTTTCCGAGTAACCTTAATACTTGCGGGTTCATGTGTTGCATCATGCCGCGATCAATCACCTCGAAGGAGATCATTGATGCTGGTCTTAGCGCGCGTCTTAGCATCAACTTGCTTGACGATTACCGCACAGTAGAGACTGTAGCTACCATCACTCGAGGGTAAATTTCCAGAGACTACAACAGAGCCTGGAGGAACACGGCCGTAGGATACTTCGCCGGTTTCTCGATTGAAGATTTTAGTGCTTTGTCCGATATAGACACCCATAGAGATCACGGATCCCTCACACACAATAACGCCTTCTACAATTTCAGAGCGTGCACCGATGAAGCAATTATCCTCAATGATTGTGGGGTTGGCCTGAAGCGGCTCCAGCACACCACCAATACCTACACCGCCAGACAAGTGCACATTTTTTCCGATTTGTGCACAAGAACCAACCGTAGCCCATGTGTCTACCATCGTGCCTTCATCAACGTAGGCGCCAATGTTGACGTACGAGGGCATAAGGACAACATTTTTTGCGATGTATGATCCTTTCCGCACGGCAGCAGGAGGAACAACTCTGTAGCCACCTTGACGGAAATCTTCATCGGCATAGTCCGAGAATTTAGAGCCTACCTTGTCGAAGTAATTGGTATAGCCATTTTTCACGACTTGGTTGTCAGCTATCCGAAACGACAGCAATACCGCTTTTTTTATCCATTGATGAACGACCCAATTACCATCTTTTTTCTCGGCAACACGGATTTTCCCACTGTCAATATCAAGGATTGTTTGTTCGACTGCTTCTCGAACTTCACTAGACACTGTTTTATGATTGATGTCAGCGCGTACTTCAAACGCCGTTTCAATGCTGCTTTTTAAATTACTCATGGTATTTCCCGAATTGATTGAAACAAACACTCTATTTTAGACAAAACCGCCATTTAATAAGTTAACAATGCGTCGCGCAGCCTCATCGCAATCTTTTTGGTCGGCGACTAGAGCGATGCGCACATGATTTTTTCCAGGATTTATACCGTGCGCGTCACGAGCGAGTAATCTGCCTGGAAGCACAACCACGCCATATTCTGAGTAGAGTCTTTTAGCGAATTCCACGTCGTCGATCGGAGTCTTTAACCAGACATAAAACCCTGCCGAAGGATATTGTATCGGGCAGTGTGGCTTTAGCTTAGCAATAAATGAGTCAAATTTATTTTTATAAAGAATGCGATTGGCTTTTACATGCTCTTCGTCTTTCCACGCGACAACGCTTGCACGCTGAATCGTTGGATTCATTGCGGAGCCATGATAGGTTCGATATAAGAGAAATTTTTGCAAAATATCAGCATCGCCACAAACAAAGCCAGACCGCATACCTGGCACGTTCGATCGTTTAGATAGGCTGCTAAAAACAATTAAGCGTTCTAAATCTCTACCGAGTAATTTTGCAGCAGTTATAGCGCCCAATGGAGGAGCGCTCTCATCAAAATAAATTTCTGAATAGCACTCGTCTGAAGCAATTACGAACCCATATTTGTCACTAAATGCAAATAAGTCTTCCCAATCATTTAATGACATCACATGCCCTGTGGGATTTCCCGGGTTACACACATATAAAAGTTTCGTACTCTTCCATGTGTTTGAGTCAAGCTCGTTTAATTGCCAACCGTCCGAGGTGTTGGTGCCTAAGTTGAGAAACTGAGGTGTGGCACCAGCCAGTAATGCCGCACCTTCGTATATTTGATAAAAAGGGTTGGGCATCACTACGACAGATTGGCGGTCGGAATGAGACAGCACGACTTGTCCGAGTGCAAACAACGCTTCCCGTGTTCCGTTGACAGGTAAAATTTCAGTGTCGGCATTAATGTTGTCTGTTCCAAAGCGATTCTCGACCCACTCTTTGATTGCTGATCTCAGCTCGAGTGATCCTTGGGTTGAGGGATATTGAGCAACTTGTTTTGAGTGGGTTTCTAGCGCTTTTAAAATGATCTCTGGTGTTTTGTGTTGCGGCTCCCCAATTGAGAGGCGAATCTGAACGTGCTTACTGCTGGGCTTAATTTCCCCAAGAATCTTAGAAAACTTTTGAAACGGATAAGGCTGTAATTGGTCTAGCAAAGGATTCATGATGATTGAGATCTAATTCTTTTTAGTATGTTGTTGATCTGAAATTCGTTGTTTAAATTAAATATTTAAGGAAAACAATTATAAAAGTTTATAGCCTATGGCAGGTGACTATAAATGCTGTAATAGATTCGGCCGAGTGATTCCCGTAATGCACTGAAGCTATCATGAAGCCCGTCTGTTGCAGGGATAAAACTCAAAACAGTGAGGCTAGAGGTGTTCGCTTTAAAGTTTACGGCGAAAGGTCGTAATTCGAAACCTTGTCGTTCAAAGAGCTTCGAAGCTCGATTCATGTGAAAGGCGGATGTGACAAGCGTTATTGTTTTGACTTCATTTCCTAGAAGGAGTCTGACTGCTTTGGCCTCTTGCTGCGTATTTTGGACTTCTTGGGTCACGAGCACCCGATCTATCGGAATGCCCAGTTCTACGGCCTTATTTTTCAGTTGCTTGCCCTCGTTCAGCGGCCCAACTGTCCACGGGAGCCTTCCTCCAGTAAATACAACGATGGGCGCTTTGCCTGCTTTAAAAAGGTCTATTCCTGCAAAAAAACGTCCGGGGCTATCCCACTGTAAAACAAAGCCTTGATCAGTTTTAATTGTGTCCACAATGCCGCTGAGTACGACAATGGCTTCAGAGGTTCGCGCGTGTTCGGGTAACGCGGGTGTGTAGTCGGCCTCGAGGTGATGCCAAAGCCAATTGGCAGTGATTGGCATGCTGAATGCGGCAATAGCGATAGTGATGAGCGTCAATCGGTGTATGCGTAGCTTTATTGAGTAGAACAAGACAAGTACTAAAAAAAGCAGCAACGGAGAGATCAGCAACGGTAAAATTTTATGGAGATAGATTGTCATTCAGGTAATTGAGCTCACATTGACAGAACTCCAGCCAACAGAACTTTTCTCCCTTCCCCAGCTACGATGTTAAACGTTCTGCATGCAGATACTGTAGTCATCACTTCGAAGCCCACAGTGTTGCTTAGATACCTCATGGCTTCTGTATCAAGTCGGGAGAATCGGTCTCCAGTTCCAAGGAGGAGTAATTCGTAGCCAGCGAGGGGTAATTTTTCTATCGCATCTTTATCAATGACCCCATGACTGACTGACCAAAGTGTTACGGCATGGTTAACTCCAACAAAAAAGGATTGTGAGACCTTAATGTCCTCGATCTCAATATGAGTCGATTCGACTTTTGTAATTTTTACGATATCTAAGTTGTTTTGTATGTCTATTTGCATTTTTTTTCAGTATTGTTTTTGTTGCAAGTCAGAGCTCGATAAACGTTTATTTTGCTGCATTCAAGCATATCAGTTAAACTTGGCCCGTATTTGTAAATGGGTTAGCCATAACACCTAAAATTACCAGAATTATATTTTATGTCGATTGAGTTTTCTCGTATCAAAAGGCTGCCTCAGTATGTATTTAATATTACGAGCGAGCTCAAGATGGCTGCTCGTCGTAGAGGTGAGGATATTATTGATTTGTCGATGGGGAACCCAGATGGACCAACGCCACCGCATATTGTTGAGAAATTAGTTGAGGCTGCGAGACGTCCAACGAATCATGGATACTCTGTTTCTAAAGGGATCCCGCGTTTACGTACAGCGATCACAAATTGGTATTTTGAGCGCTACGGCGTGAGTCTTGATCCGGAATCGGAAGCTATTGTGACGATCGGTTCAAAGGAGGGCATTGCTCATTTGGCCCTGGCAACGTTGGACCGAGGTGATGTCGTACTGGTACCGAATCCAAGCTATCCCATACATATCTATGGCCCTGTCATCGCAGGGGCGGATATTCGCCACGTTCGTAATACGCCAGATGTGGACTTCTTTGAAGAGGTAGAGAGAGCATTGAAGGAGTCTTTTCCGAAGCCGAAAATGATTATTGTTAATTTTCCAGGTAACCCAACAACGCAGTGCGTTGATCTTTCATTTTTCGAGAAACTTTTAGGAATTGCTCGTGAGAATGGAATCTATGTGGTTCATGATTTGGCCTATGCAGATATTGTCTTTGATGGATACAAAGCGCCTTCGATACTTCAAGTACCCGGGGCTAAAGAGATCGCGGTTGAGTTTTTTACTATGTCTAAAAGTTACAATATGGCCGGTTGGCGTATCGGTTATATGGTCGGTAATTCTGGTTTAGTGGCGGCTTTATCTAGAATTAAGAGTTACCACGATTATGGGACATTTACTCCTTTGCAGATAGCGTCGATAGTCGCGCTTGAAGGCCCGCAAGATTGTGTTGAAGACATTCGGAAAACTTATGAGATCCGACGTAATGTGATGGTTAAGGGTCTGCACGAGGCGGGGTGGAATGTGGATATACCTAAAGCTACGATGTATATATGGGCCAAAATACCCAAACCTTATCGACACTTAGGATCCTTGGAGTTTTCTAAACGTTTGTTAACGGATGCAAAACTGGCAGCTGCGCCCGGTATTGGATTTGGAGAGTATGGAGACGATCATGTTCGTCTGGCATTGATCGAGAATGAAGCGCGTATTCGGCAAGCGATTCGAGGTATTAAGGATATGTTCCGTAAAGATGGTGTGCTTGACTCGGCAGGCGGAAAAATTCTCAATGACGTGAAGGTCTCGCAATGATCATAAAGAGATAGACTGCGATATGGCGAACTTTTAAAGTTGGAGTTGATTCGGTGAATACGGTAAAAGTGGGTTTAATAGGTGTTGGCACTGTGGGTAAAGGCGTGTTTGAGGTTCTGCGCAGAAATCGTGAGGAAATTTCCAGAAGGGCCGGATACGAGATTATCGTCAGCGCTGCTAGTGCACGTGACCTAAAGAAGGCGCAAGATTTTCTTGGGCCGACTACTAAACTCCATAGAGATCCGTTAGATGTTGTTCGTGATCAAAACGTGGATATTGTTATCGAGTTGATTGGTGGCGTAACAACGGCACGAGCAGTTATTGAGGAATCAATCGCTTTGGTAAAGCCGGTAGTTACGGCTAATAAGGCACTTATTTCGGAGCATGGTAATGACCTGTTTGCGCTAGCAAAGAAAAATGGATCAATTATCGCCTTTGAGGCGGCGGTCGCGGGCGGTATTCCGATCATTAAGGCATTGCGTGAAGGACTCACTGCTAATCGTATTGAATCAGTTGCGGGGATCTTGAATGGTACAACCAACTTTATTCTCTCAGAGATGCGCACGCGCGGATTGTCGTTTCAGGACGCTTTAAGCGACGCGCAACGCCTAGGTTATGCAGAGGCGGATCCAACCTTTGATATTGAGGGGATTGATGCGGCGCAGAAATTAGCAATTATCGCGTCATTGTCGTTTGGCATCTCTATTCAACCTAAGAAGGTGTACTGCGAGGGCATTACGGATTTAACTCAAGGTGATATTCGAGCGGCAGAAGATTTCGGTTATCGAGTTAAACTTCTTGCGATAACAAAACGTCGACCTCATGGATTTGAAATGAGAGTGCATCCTACACTCGTGCCGCACGATTGTGTGATTGCGAGCGTTGATGGGGCGATGAATGCAGTATTAGTTCACGGCGATGCGGTTGGTCAAACCTTGTATTACGGAGCAGGCGCAGGCGCCGAACCGACAGCTTCAGCGGTGATCGCGGATTTGGTTGATGTGATGCGATTACGGGATACGGCTGCGAGTGCTCAGGTACCATACTTTGCTTTTCAGACTAATCGTTTGAGTGACGTTCCTATACTAGATATAGGTGAGGTTGAGTCCTCATGTTACCTTCGTATGAGAGTTCGGGATGAACCGGGTGTGCTCGCAAACATTGCTGGCATTTTAGCTGAGTATGGGGTGTCGATTGAGGCTATGCGTCAGCGTGAATTGGATAGCGGTCATGAAGGTGTTGATATCGTCATCTTCACGCACAAAACAAACGAAAGTTCAATCAATCGCGCATTAAAAAAAATCAATGCGCTAAACAGCGTATTTGATACGCCTGTTCGTTTGCGTATCGAGACGTTTTAATAGTTGAGTTTCCATTTAAAAAATTTTTTTCAACAAGAAACTTTATGATCAATACTTTTTATAATGGTTTAATTCACAAATATCGGGATCGACTTCCTGTCAATGACTCAACGAGGATTATTTCCTTAAATGAAGGTAACACGCCACTGATTGAGCTTAAAAATATGCCTGAACGTTTGGGTTGGGACCTTCAGGTATTTTGTAAATTTGAAGGATTGAATCCGACTGGCTCATTTAAAGATCGAGGTATGACTGTGGCTGTAACGAAAGCCGTTGAGTCGGGTGCAAAGGCCATTATCTGTGCATCAACCGGTAACACCTCGGCCTCGGCCGCAGCTTATGCAGCGCGCGCGGGTATCAAAAGTTTCGTTTTAATTCCGGACGGAAAAATTTCATTGGGCAAGCTTTCACAAGCCATGATGCATGGAGCAACCGTCATTCAAATTAGAGGTAACTTTGATGATGGCATGCGGCTCGTTCAGGAGCTATCTTCGAGTATGCCTTTAAACTTGGTTAACTCCATCAATCCATATCGTCTGCAAGGTCAAAAAACCATTGCTTTTGAAGTGATTGAGTCGTTAGGTGATGCGCCTGATTATCATGTATTGCCTGTGGGGAATGCCGGTAACATTTCGGCGCACTGGATTGGTTACAGTGAAGCTGCAGGTCAGAATTGTGGTAGTTGTAATTTGTGTGTTGGAGAGTGCATTCTTAGGGGTGAAGTGCTCAGTACGAAAAGACCTAAAATCGTTGGCTACCAAGCTTCTGGAGCCGCACCATTTCTTAGGAAGCAGATGGTAGATTCGCCTGAGACTATTGCGACGGCGATTCGCATTGGCCATCCCGTGTCGTGGGATTTGGCTTGGGCTGCACAAAAGGAATCGATGGGTTGGTTTGAAGAGTGCTCAGACGAAGAAATATTACGAGCACAAAAACTATTAGCTGAGTCAGAGGGTATATTTTGTGAGCCTGCTTCAGCGATTTCAATTGCGGGTTTGTCGAAGGATATCGAGATTGGTAGGTACGAGAAAGGATCAAAAATTGTGTGCACACTTACTGGCCACGGTTTGAAGGATCCTGATACGGCAGTTGCTCAGTGTGCCTCGCCTGTCGTAGTTGACGCCAACCGAGCGCAGATAAGCGCCATCATAAGCGACCTTTTATAAAATGATACTGCATTCTATAATTGCTAAACAAAGTATGAAATTGAGCATTTGACATATTTTTTATGAGCGTTCTTGTTCACAGAGAGAGTTGGGTATGGATACCAAGGTACTGAAGGCATTGCAATGGCAGGTGTTTCAAAATGTTGCTGCAGCTCAGCTGGTGCCGTTGATGCGAATCGGGGATGAGCTGGGTCTATTTACTACGCTGGCGCGCGTTGGTCCTTGCGACAACGGGCATTTTGCCAAATCTGCAGAGATTCACGCGCGTTACAGTCTGGAGTGGTTATGCGCGATGTGTGCGGCGGGGTACGCTTCTTACGATAGCGCGCATGGCCATTTTTTTCTGAGCGAAGAGCAGGCAGCAGTGTTCGCTGATGAAGACAGCACCGCACTGATGATAGGGGCGTATGACAGCGTGGCATCGCTGGTGATGGACGAGCCCAAAGTGCGCGCCGCATTCGAAACGGGTGAGGGTTTGGCCTGGGGCGAGCATCATCCTTGCTACTTCCGTGGTACCGCACGTTTCTTCAAGCCCATATATAAATCCAATCTGGTCTCGCGATGGTTGCCAAAAATACCCGCACTCACTGAAAAACTCTCGGCGGGCGGCAGTTTTGCCGATGTCGGCTGCGGTCACGGTGTCTCCACCATGCTGATTGCCGAGCACTTTCCCAGCGCTCAGGTGCATGGCTTTGATTTCCATGGTCCGTCGATTGAAGAGGCAAAACGTCTTGCCGCAGAGGCTGGTCTGAGCGAGCGCATCCACTACGAGACACGCAGTGCGAAGGACTACACCGGCACATTCGATGTGATTGCTTTTTTTGACTGCCTGCATGACATGGGCGATCCGGTTGGGGCTGCCGAACACGCCTGCCGGCAGTTAGAAGAAGATGGTCTGCTGGTCATCATTGAGCCCTTTGCCAGTGACAAGCTCGAGGATAATTTCAATATTGTGGGCCAGATGTTTTACACAGCGTCTACCATGGGCTGCGTACCTGCATCGATGGCGCAGGAAGTTGGCCTTGCGCTAGGTGCGCAAGCAGGGCCCGGCAAACTCGGTATGGTATTGCAGCAGGCAGGCTTTTCGACCGTAGAGACAGTGGCTACTACCGCGACCAATATGGTGCTCTGCGCTAGAAAATAAAGGGCAGACTCTTCCTCAATGTCTGATGAGGCAGACTTGCGAACCCATACCCAAATATCATCGTCAGCTAAATTCCCTATAGTAGAACCATTGATACGATAAGAACTGAATACAAAAAAGCTGTTTTTAGCTACCCAAGTATTTGGAAATCAATATCGAAACTACTGAACAAGGTTCATCTTTTGAAACAATCGTCAGCTCCCCTCGCTACTAATGAGAGTGCAACGTCAAATAATTCGGACGCGTTATACGGATTTCGTGCGTGGTCTCCACAACCTAAATCTAAATGTTTATTTGGGTTATCAGTAGTTTGCATGCGGGTTTAATATTTTTTTAGAAGACAAGGCGCATTGAAAGATCTATGGATTCAATATCTTTTGTTAATGCCCCAATAGATATTCGATCTACACCCGTCTCTGCGATGGCTACAATAGAGCTCAGGGTGATGCCGCCAGAAGCTTCCAACAATGCCCGCTTATTTGTTAGTGCAACTGCATCTTTCATGTCGGGGACCGTAAAATTATCGAGAAGTATCAGGTTTGCCCCATTATCAAGTGCCTCTTCCAATTGCTCGAGTGACTCTACCTCAACTTGAATCGGAATACTTTTGTCGATGTGCCGTGTGGCGGCAAGTGCTGCAGAAATCCCGTTAGACGCGGTAATGTGATTCTCCTTAATGAGGACTCCATCATACAATCCAATTCGGTGGTTTTTCCCACCGCCGATCACGACAGCATATTTCAAAGCATTTCTTAGTCCTGGAAGGGTCTTTCGTGTATCCAAAATAGTGGTCTTGGTATGAGAGATAGCATCGACGTACCGCCTTGTTTTTGTGGCGACAGCAGATAGTGTTTGTAAGAAGTTCAACGCAGTTCTCTCACCTGTTAAAAGTCCCCGTGCAGGCCCCCGTAACGTGCAGAGTATCTCGCCTGCCGTCACTCGATCCCCATCTTGGAAGTGCCAATCGAGTCTGATTGCTGGGTCGAGTTTTTGAAATGTTGTGTTGGCCCATTCGCTTCCAGATAGCACACAATCAACTCTGGATAGAATAGCTCCTTGGCCGAGCGTTTTTTCTGGAATTAAAAACGCAGTCAGATCGCCACTACCAACATCCTCTTGAATGGCTAAATCAACGTCGCGCTCAATGACTGCTTTTAAATCGTAATTACTCATCGTATCAAGACTGTGGTTGAGGAAGATAAGTGTTCATTGTGCGAATGCTTGAATGGAAATGGCTCCTCTGATCTCTCCAACTTTATACCCTTTGGCTTGGTCAAAAGGGTATAGCCGATTAAGCGTTTTGGACACATCGTTGGGAATGTCACTCTCGTTTCCGTGACACGTTAAACAAATTGGCGCAGTGGGTAGTGCTTTCATGTACCTAACGATAGTTTTTCCAGATTTATGGTCAATAAATGTGACCTCTAAATTTTTATCCGGTTTACCAGATAAGACTTTCGCAGCGAATTCTAGTAACTGCTCTCGTTCCCATGTATCAGCGGTTCCGATAAGTGGATTTCGTACTTTAAGACTCACTCTCGAGACTTTCCAGCCGGTCCGTCTTGAGAACTGATTGGCGAGTGTCGGTGCGACAGTCTCACAAACTTGGATAGCGGCTTCTGGACCATGGGAGGACATGGCGGTCTTCAGTGATTTACCCAATGATTCCATGAATTCTATGGCTATAGACTGCATGCTACCAATCAGGGCTTCATTTGATATTGGTTCCTTGGCATGAGAAAGCCCGCAATTCAGCAATAATATTAGGGTGGTCATTAAACATAATTTTTGTTTCATGTGAGACCTCAACAGTGATTCATACGCAGTGTGCACTTGAAATTAGTAAATTCTCCCCAATTTTAGTACTAACTGGACACAGACATGAGGAATTGTTATGAGGCTCGATAAATTCACGACTCGTTTTCAACAGTCGTTAGCGTCTGCTGAGACGCTTGCGTCGGCTAACCGGAATTCTATCATTGAGCCCGAGCATCTTTTACTCGCCTTGCTCGATTCGGATGAGCAATTGATACGTTCTATTTTGAGCCGTACTGGTGTTAAGAATGATGCGCTTACAGTAGAGTTGCAAGCGGTGATCTCTAATTTTCCCCGAGTGGATGATGTTCGAGAGCTTGCTTTGTCTCATTCTCTCAATCGTATATTAATAGATACAGAGAAACTGTCTCAAGACCGAAATGACCAATATGTTTCCATCGAATTATTTTTGTTAGCTGCGATTAAGGATAGGAACGGAATTGGGAAAATCCTCCTCAAGCATGGTGGTTCTGAGTCTGCTTTAAAGAAAGTAATTGAAGATATTAGAGGGGGAGACCCGAACGCCAGTTTGGATGCTGAAAGTCAGCGTCAAGTTTTAGAGCGCTATACCGTTGATATTACCGAAAGGGCAAGGCAGGGAAAGTTGGACCCTGTGATTGGGCGCGACGATGAGATCAGAAGGACGATTCAGATTTTACAGAGGAGAACGAAAAATAATCCGGTTCTTATTGGTGAGCCTGGCGTAGGAAAAACTGCAATTGTCGAGGGATTAGCTCAGAGAATTATCAACGATGAGGTTCCTGATAGTCTCAAAGGCAAACGTGTTTTATCTCTCGATATTGCAGCGCTTTTGGCTGGAGCAAAGTACCGAGGTGACTTTGAGGAAAGGCTTAAGTCGGTACTAAAGGCGTTAGCAAGAGATGATGGTATGACGATAATTTTTATTGATGAACTGCATACTATGGTTGGTGCAGGGAAGTCAGAAGGTGCGCTTGATGCTGGGAATATGCTCAAGCCCGCTCTGGCGCGTGGGGAGCTTCACTGTGTTGGCGCGACGACAATCGATGAATACCGTAAATATGTCGAGAAGGATTCCGCGCTCGAACGAAGGTTCCAGAAGGTGATGGTTGATGAGCCGACCGTTGAGAGCACTATAGCGATCCTTAGGGGTTTACAAGAGCGATACGAACTACACCATGGGGTAGACATTACCGATCCAGCAATCGTGGCTGCGGCACAGTTATCTTATCGTTATATTACGGATCGGTTTCTGCCAGATAAGGCTATTGACTTGATTGACGAGGCAGCTGCACGAATAAAAATGGAGCTTGATTCAAAGCCCGAGGCCTTGGACAAAATTGACCGTCGTTTGATCCAACTCAAAATTGAACGAGAAGCTGTGAAAAAGGAAGCAGATGAGGCATCCAAAAAAAGATTACATGTTATTCAAGACGAGATCGATAGGCTCAGTAAAGAATATGCAGATCTAGATGAGATATGGAAATCTGAGAAATCGGTAGTGCAGGGTGCGCAGCAGGTTAAAGAAGATATAGATCTGATTAAACTTCAAATTGATGTAGCAAAACGGAAAGGTGATTGGTCCTCTGTCTCAGAGTTGCAGTATGGTAAGTTGCCGGCATTAGAGGCCAAGTTGTTGCAAGATTCTAAGTTTCGCGAGGGCGAAGCAGCATTTCGTTTATTGAAGACTGAGGTCGGTGCAGATGAGATTGCCGATGTCGTGTCTCGAGCGACGGGTATTCCAGTATCCAGAATGATGCAAGGTGAGAGGCAGAAATTATTGTCTATGGAGTCCCAATTGCATCAACACGTCGTTGGACAAAACGAAGCTATTCGACTTGTATCTGACGCAGTTCGTCGCTCTCGAGCTGGTTTAAGTGATCCAAATCGACCGTACGGCTCTTTTTTGTTCTTGGGACCCACGGGTGTTGGTAAGACGGAGCTGTGTAAAGCACTTGCTCGGTTTCTCTTCGACTCGGAAGACCAACTCATTCGTATTGATATGTCTGAGTTCATGGAGAAGCATTCCGTATCTCGGTTGATAGGTGCACCTCCAGGCTATGTTGGGTATGACGAAGGTGGTTACTTAACAGAGGCCGTGCGTCGTAAACCGTATTCAGTCATCCTGCTCGATGAGGTTGAAAAAGCGCACCCAGATGTCTTTAATGTTCTGCTGCAAGCGCTTGATGACGGTCGCATGACGGATGGTCAAGGGCGAACGGTTGATTTTAAAAATACAGTCATGGTAATGACGTCGAATATAGGTTCTCACATCATTCAATCGATGGATTACTCGAATTATGAAGCGCTTAAAAAAGCTGTCATGGAGCAAGTTAAGGATTCATTCAAGCCTGAATTTATCAATCGGATTGATGAAACAGTGGTGTTTCATGGGTTGGCTCGTGAAGATGTGAATGCGATACTAAAAATTCAATTGACTCGTCTGGCTGAACGTCTAGCGAAGCTTGATATTGGCCTGACCTTTAATGATGCGGTCCTTGACACGCTTGGTGAGCGTGGCTTTGACCCCGTATACGGCGCTAGACCATTGAAGCGTGCGATCCAGTCTGGCGTTGAGAACCCGGTGTCCAAGTTGATTCTGGAGGGAGAGTTCGGGTCTGGTGATACAGTGATTATCGATGCGCACGAGGGGGGTCTTCGGTTTAGTAAGTAAAGCTGGTGTGGGGTTTCATTTAGTACTGGAAAATTTACTCCATATAGAGTAATTTGCACCTTAATACACAATATATAGTGTTTTTAGGTAATGTATGGATCCTGCTGACTTACTAGCAATACCCGCCGAAGAGACTCGGGTTGGTGTTTTTCGTGGTGAACCGATCATCGATTTGCCTGTTAACCTGTACATCCCGCCCGAGGCGCTTCAGATTATGCTGGAGTCGTTCGAGGGCCCTCTTGATTTGTTATTGTTTTTGATCAGGAAGCAAAATCTCGATGTGCTTGATATCCCAATGGCAGATTTGACCAGCCAGTACATGGTTTATGTCGAATCGATGAAAGTGCATAATCTAGAGTTGGCTGCTGAATATTTATTAATGGCGGCAGTGTTAACTGAAATTAAATCCCGGATGTTGTTGCCGCGTTCGCCTACCGGAGCTGAGGATGAAGAATCGGATCCGAGAGCAGAGCTGGTTCGTCGCTTGATTGAGTACGAGCGCATGAAAAAGGCGTCAATCCAGTTAGATGCGCACCCGGTGATTGATCGCGATTTTTATCGAGCCTCTGCATGTTTTGAGAAATCTAGTTATATTTCTCCGCCGTCGATTAATCCTGAGGATCTTCGCATGGCCTGGGTAGGAATCATCAATCGAGTTAAAAATAATCGACATCATACGATCAGTAGAGAAGAGCTTTCTTTACGGGAGCATATGAGCAAAATTCTACGCCGTCTAAACGATCAGCAATTTTTCCGCTTTGATGAGCTATTTGAGGTTGATAAAGGGGTTCAGTACGTTGTTGTTGCTTTTTTAGCGATACTCGAATTGGCCAAGGATGCATCAATTGAGTTGTCCCAGCATGGAGTGTTCTCCACGATTTATGTGAGGTTATCAAATGGAGCTTAATGAAATCGATAAAGCAGACATCAAGCGTTCAGTCGAGGCCGCGCTTCTCGCGTCCTCGGAACCATTGTCGATTCAGGACATAAAACTTATGTTTAATGCTGAAGTTACTGCTGTGATGGTAAGATCTGCTCTAGCTCAGCTGGCCGAAGAGTGGTTGACCCGAAGTGGGGAGCTCGTGGAAGTGGCTAGCGGTTGGCGGATACAAGTTCGAGTAGAATTTCAGCAGCAATTGAGCAAGCTCGAAACGCAACGACCACCTAAATATTCCAGGGCAGTCTTAGAAACTTTAGCGATTATCGCTTACAGACAACCTGTCACGAGGGGTGATATTGAGGACGTTCGCGGCGTTGCCGTTTCTCCAAATATCCTCAAGACATTAGAAGCCCGTGGATGGATTGACCAGATTGGATTGAGAGATACACCGGGAAGGCCTGCCTTATTTGGAACTACTGATGCATTTTTGGACGACCTTGGTCTGAAGGCATTGACTGAATTGCCACCCTTAGATGATTTGGGTGAGTTGATTGAGGCTACCCCCGATCATGGCGAGCAAATGACGCTTGACGTTGAGTATGGTGGCGGTGCAGCGTCAGACTCTCTACCTATTCAAGGATCTGTCGCGCCGTACTCATTGAATTGATTCACGCATTAAAAAAATTGATTTTACGAAGAAGCTGCCCCTCTTTATTTTCACTTACGGTTTGGTTGTGCCACCTGGGTAAAATCTGTTATAGTCTGAGCCTTTGCCGGTCGCGGGGTGGAGCAGTCTGGCAGCTCGTCGGGCTCATAACCCGAAGGTCGTAGGTTCAAATCCTGCCCCCGCAACCAATTAAAATAGGGGTTTCAAGGCGAATTTGCTCTGAAGCCCTTTTTAGTTTTTATTCCATGCTATTGGGTATGTGAAGCGTAAATGAAGATTACGGCTATTGAGACGATCCGTGTCGGAGAATTTCCAAATATCCTGTGGGCTCATATTCACACGGATTCAGGTTTGATCGGTCTTGGAGAAACCTTTTATGGTGTCGGTCCAGTAGCTGCGCACATTCATGAAACATGCTCTCAATATCTTCTTGGGAAAGACCCCCTGAAAATCGATGCTCACAGTAGACATTTTCTAAATACTTATCTTGGGTTCAACAGCGTCGGTGTCGAAATGAGGGCAGCCTCCGCAATTGATATTGCGCTATGGGATCTCTTCGGGCAAGTGACTGGCCAACCTATTTACCAGCTGCTCGGTGGTGCGACTCGCGAACAGGTTGAGGTGTACAACACATGTGCTGGATATGAATATGTGCGAACAAAACCAACGCAAGGTACAGAGAACTTTGGATTGCCATCCAAAGTCGATCGAGAAAAGCGCCCATATGAAGATTTGCTTGGGTTCAAGACCGATGCTGGTGCGCTAGCTGAATCGCTCCTTGATATGGGTATTCAAGGAATGAAGATATGGCCATTCGATGAAGCTGCAGAAGCAACCAACGGTACTGATATTTCAACAGCTGATCTTAAGCGGGCATTAAAACCATTTGAGCAAATCAGAAAGGCAGTTGGAGACCGAATGAATATTCATGTTGAATTTCATTCGATGTGGCAATTGCCAGCTGCAATCAAAATTGCAAAAGCAGTTGAACAATTCTCGCCATATTGGTATGAAGATCCTGTAAAAATGAATAACTTAGATGCTTTAGCTGACTACGCCCGCCGAACTGATGTTTGGGTGACGGCTTCGGAAACTCTGGCAACCCGGTGGGGTTTTCGTGAGCTTTTTGAGAAGCAAGCTGTTTCCGTTTGTATGTTAGATGTGGGTTGGTCTGGAGGACTCTCAGAGGCCAAAAAAATAGCAACCATGGCTGAGGCCTACCAATTGCCTGTGGCACCTCATGACTGCACCGGCCCGGTTGTTCTCACTGCATCAGTTCATCTTGCTATGAATCTGCCAAATGCGTTAGTCCAGGAAATGGTTCGTGCGTTTTACTATGACTGGTACGCTCAATTAGTGACAAATTTACCCGTAGTTAAAAATGGATTTATAACTGCTCCAGAGGGACCAGGGTTAGGTACACAGCTACAGCCCTCAGTATTGAAGCGTAGAGATGTCATTCGACAAATATCCAAGCTTTAACTTTTAAGCTTAAATATGAGCCAATCGTAGATCTTGAACCTCAACGAGTGCTACGTGCTGCTGTTTGGGTTAGCTGCTACTTAACGCTAGCTTGCAAGTATTTAGCTACTTGTAGGGCTTGCTGGCTTCTTTTTAGGTGGTTGTATACATAAATATATAGATAAAAGTTTATTGAAGGAATGTCATAAGTAAAGTAAACAACTTAATTGAGCAACAAAAAGAATTTCAATTACAGATAGATAATAAAAAAAAACTTAGTGCTGGAAGTAACGTTGAAGTAAACCTGAATGAAGATGTAAATAGATTCTTGTAAATGGATTTTCGGCAGTTTGCAATCAGCCAGGAGGAGTTTATCAATGAAACGCATACTTTTTGTTGTCGGTGCTTTGGTTCTGAACGCCGATGCAGCTTTTGCCCAAGATGAGCTTTGTGTTGCTCTCAAGGATACAGCTCTTTTTTCTGATGCGCGCCTTAAAGAAGAATTGCGTCCGATCTTTCAGTTTGATGGTGCCCAGTTCAAGCCTGAAACTAAAGATGGCGAAGTGATGTATGGTTTGGCTTATGATGTCCGCATGGAGCAAATGCTTGAAGAGGCCAGCTTTGTGCGTGCTAGCGACTGGGCCTGTGAAGTTGTTGGTAATACCGAAACGCCGAAAAGTGGAAAATCTTACGACGCCACTGCCGAAAGTTGTCGGCTTGAGCTATCCGATACACGCCTAACGGTAAGTGCAACGACCCTTATTTTCTACGAGTCCTCTTGTGATGTGGTGGACGAGAAAGCCGGAGACGGCGGGGCGAGGATCCTGTCACTCCAGTGCTCCGGATCGGGAGATGAATGGCCTGCACAGCTTGTGCTCAAAGACCTCAAAGATGGTAGTTTGTCACTGGAAACAGACGGACAAGCTCAGGCCTATGTGCTATGTGATTCGTAGTACGAGATAGTGGATAGAATTATGGCTGATTGTTGGGGCTTTTTTGTGGTTCTTTGATTGCTAAATTCTGGTATACTAAGCTTGTGAATAGTTTTTGAATACAGATGGGCCTTTGGCCCATTTTTTTTTCTAACTGAGCCGATGGATATAGAAATTTTACTTGAAAAAACCTTGAAGGGGATGAATTACAAGCTGGTCGACGTAGAAGTGGTCGGGCAATCTGGGTTAATTCGTATCTTGATTGATTCAGACTCAGGGATTGGTATTGAGGACTGCGCGACAGTCAGTAATCACTTGTCTCGTTTGTTTGAAATTGAGCGTTTTGAGTATGACCGAATGGAGGTGTCTTCACCAGGGCTTGATCGGCCGCTCAAGAAGCTTGCAGATTTTGAGCGTTTTCAGGGAGAAAAAGTGATTGTGCAGTTCAAGTTGGCGTTCGAGGGGCAGAGAAAGTTTAGAGGGCAGCTGATTGGTATTAAAGAGAATTTGATAGACATGGAGATCGAGGACGGCCGAGTGATTACGTTCGAGCTTCATGAAGTTAAAAAGGCGAACTTAATTCCTGTAATTTAGCTAATTTAAGAAGGTATAGGACATGCAACGAGAGATGCTACTGCTGGTCGATGCTCTAGCGAGAGAAAAAAATGTCGCAAAGGATATTGTTTTTGAAGCTCTAGAGATGGCACTGGCTTCAGCGACAAAACGTAAAAATAAATTAGATATTGATGTGCGGGTTTCGATAGACCGGACTACAGGCGAGTACGAAAGTTTTCGAAGATGGGAAATTGTTGAAGATGAAGAGCTTGAGTTCCCAGATCACCAGTTAACCCTTGAAGAAGGGTTAACTCGAGATACATCTATCCAGCTTCATGAATTTATTGAGGAGCCATTGGAGGCGATTGAGTTCGGGCGGATTGGTGCGCAAGCGGCCAAGCAGGTCATCATGCAGAAAATCAGGGATGCCGAGCGCGAACAGATTTTAAATGATTTCCTCGCGCGCGATGAGGTCATTGTGTCAGGTACTGTTAAACGTGTGGAGCGAGGTAATGTGATCATTGAATCGGGTCGTGTGGAGGCTTTACTCCCGCGAGAGCAAATGATTCCGCGGGAAAATATTCGTGTTGGTGATAGGATCCGCACCTACCTAAGCCGAGTTGATCGAGAGGCGCGAGGCCATCAATTAATTCTATCGCGAACTATGCCTCAATTTGTCTCAAGCTTGTTTGAGCTAGAGGTCCCGGAAATAGAAGAGGGATTCGTAGAAATCCTTGGAGCCGCAAGGGATCCTGGGTCGAGAGCTAAGATTGCTGTTAAGTCAAACGATAAACGTATTGATCCAGTGGGCACCTGCGTGGGGATGCGTGGGTCGCGAGTTCAGGCCGTGACAAATGAGCTGTCAGGAGAGCGTATCGATATCGTGCTTTGGTCAGATGATCCGGCAACATTTATCGTTAACGCCTTATCCCCGGCTGAAGTCAGTCGCATCACGGTTGATGAAGACAAACACTCAATGGACGTTGTCGTCGAGAAAGAGAATCTTGCCCAGGCCATTGGGCGTGGAGGGCAGAATGTACGGCTTGCCTCGGAGCTTACAGGATGGACGTTGAATATTTTGACGGAAGAACAGTCGCAGCAAAAAGTTGAAGAAGAGTCGACGACAGTGCGTCAACATTTCATGGATGAAATTGATGTTGATGAAGATCTCGCTGCTATTTTGGTTCAAGAGGGTTTTACTACTCTTGAGGAAGTCGCATATGTGGCCGAGTCGGAATTGCTTGAAATCCAAGGATTCGATGAGGGAACGGTCGAGGAGTTGAGGTCTAGGGCTAGAAATGCTTTGCTGGTCAAAGAAATAGCCAAAGAGGAGCAAGCTACGACAGCATCCAGTGACCTAATGAATGTGGAAGGTATGACTGAGGAGCTTGCACGTTCTCTTATCGGTGGAGGCATTATGTCTCAGGACGGGTTGGCCGATTTGGCGATTGATGATCTCAAAGAGATTATCGAAATTGATGATGAATTGGCTGAAAACTTAATTATGGCAGCGAGAGCACCATGGTTCACTGAGTCTTAATGAATTTGAGGGCAAAAAATAAATGGCAAATGTGAATGTTAAAGAGTTTGCGATAGAACTTAAACTTCCTGTTGGGCGTTTGCTGGAACAGTTGGTGGCAGCTGGTATAAAAAAAGATTTAGTCGAAGAGACTAATCTTACGGAAACTGATAAGCGCACATTACTCAATTTTTTGAAACAGGCGCACGGGGATGAAAAGCCGAGACCTAAAATCACGTTAAAGCGACTGGAAACAACTCAAATTAAAAAGTCTGATGGTGCTGGTCGGTCACGTACGATTCAAGTTGAAGTGCGCAAGAAGCGCGTTATCGTCAAAAAACCTGAGGTTGAGGCTAATGTTGAGCCTGATGTTAACGTAAAGATTGATGGAAGTGCAGCTGATGTGGTGTCAAGTGGTCAAGTGTTGTCTGTCGAGACAACTCTTAAGTATGAAGAGGAGACTAAGCGTCAGGCTGACCTAAGAGCCATTCAAGCTGCTGAAATCATTCAGAAGGAAAAAGACAAGAAACGTCGGCATGAGAAGAAAGAGACCACTGCGCATGAGCCGATCGGTGCTAAAGCAGCTGGGGTAATAAGCAAAAAAACGGCAGAGGTAGCTAAACCTCCAGAGGGAACGCTGCATAGCCCAATCACGAAAGACGAAGCCAAAAAAGCGCTTAAGAAAAAAGCAAATCAGGAGCGTTTTGAAGCGGAGAGTAAAAAACGCGGGATCAAGACCCTGGGTGGTTTTTCGGGATCAGGTGGACGCGAGGGTTGGAGAAACTCTGGCAGAAATAGAAATCGAAAAGGTCAGTGGTCAGACAACACTGCAGCAGGACCGCAAGAGGTTGTTGTGCGTGAGGTGCTTGTTCCAGAAACAATTTCCTTATCTGAGCTTGCTCATAAAATGTCTGTAAAAGCAGCTGAAGTCATCAAAGTGTTCATGAGGCTGGGGCAAATGGTTACGATCAATCAGGTGATTGATCAAGAAACTGCGATGATCGTCGTTGATGAGATGGGTCATATCGGGAAGTTAGCAAAAACTGATGACCCGCAAGCATTCCTAGTTGAAAGCGCAGATCAGCACGTGCCGCGTGAGCCAAGAGCGCCAGTGGTTACAGTAATGGGACATGTCGACCATGGCAAAACCTCGCTCCTGGATTACATCAGAACGACCAGAGTGGCCAGTGGCGAGGCGGGCGGTATTACGCAGCACATCGGCGCGTATCACGTCAATACGCAAAAAGGGATGGTTACCTTTTTAGATACTCCGGGTCACGAGGCGTTTACCGCAATGCGTGCTCGAGGAGCTAAGGCAACCGATATTGTGGTACTTGTGGTTGCCTCGGACGATGGTGTTATGCCGCAAACAATTGAGGCAGTAAATCACGCTAAAGCGGGCAATACGCCCATTGTTGTGGCGGTGAATAAGATTGATAAAGCTGAAGCGAGTCCAGAGCGTATCAAACAAGAATTGAGTCAACATGAAGTAGTGCCGGAAGATTGGGGTGGAGACACGATGTTCGTAAACGTCTCGGCCAAAACTGGTGAAGGAATTGAAGCGCTATTAGACGCCATTCTTTTACAAGCTGAGATGCTTGATTTGAAGGCGCCAGTTAAAACTGCAGCAAGGGGTATAGTCATTGAATCACGATTGGATAAGGGCCGAGGTCCGGTTGCGTCAATTTTAGTGCGTGAAGGTACGCTAAGCAGGGGAGACATTCTATTAGCTGGTGCAGTGTTTGGTCGAGTTCGAGCCATGGCCGATGAAAATGGCTTATCTATTGAATCAGCTGGCCCCTCAATTCCAGTCGAAGTTCAGGGTCTATCAGATGTGCCCGCAGCAGGAGAAGAAATTATCGTACTGCTTGACGAGAAAAAGGCTAGGGAAATTGCGCTATTCCGTCAAGGTAAATTCCGAGAGGTCAAGCTTGCCAAGCAGCAGGCCGCTAAGTTGGACAACATGTTTGATCAGCTTAAAGCGGGCGCAATTAGGTCTTTAGCGCTCATCATCAAGGCTGATGTTCAGGGCTCAAGTGAGGCATTGGCTCATGCATTGACGCGTTTATCAACTGAAGAGGTTCAGGTCAATATTGTGCACTCGGGTGTTGGTGGTATTAATGATTCAGATATTAACCTTGCTTTAGCCTCAAACGCAGTCATTATTGGCTTTAATGCCCGTGCAGATGCCACGGCAAGAAAGTTGATTCAAACGCATGGTATCGATGTACGTTACTACAACATTATTTATGATGCGGTTGATGAGGTGAAAGCGGCCCTAAGTGGTCTACTTTCACCTGACAGAAAAGAAGAAACACTCGGATTAGTTGAAATCCGACAAGTATTTAGAATTTCTAAAGTTGGCGCTGTAGCGGGCTGTTATGTGCTTGAAGGTTTAGTCAAACGCGGCTCTCTAGTGAGATTGCTTAGAGACAATGTTGTGATTTATGAAGGCGAATTGGATACCCTTAAGCGATTTAAGGATGATGTTAGGGAAGTGAAATCCGGGTTTGAATGTGGACTATCCCTTAAGAACTTTGCAGACATCAATGAAGGCGACCAACTCGAAATATTTGAAGTTGTAGAAATTGCCCGCTCGTTGTAACGTATTCTTTTGATGATTTCTCTTGGTTAAAAGCACACAAAGATCGGGACGACTTAGAGATTATTTGCTCCGCGAGATCTCAGAATTGGTTCGATCTAAAATCAGAGACCATCGTGTAGGGCAAATAACCATCACGGATGTTGACGTTAGCCCAGATAGCTCTTTCGCCAGAGTTTACTTCACACGGTTAGGTGAAGATTACGATAAGGCGACAGTTGAGGATATTCTTAATAAGGCACAAGGTTTTGTGCGCACACACATCGCTAAAAACTTGAATATGAGAGTGGCACCACATATCGCTTTCAAATATGACGACACCCTTGAGCAGGGCGATCGTATCAGTCGGCTTCTTTCGGAAGCAAACGAAAAAATCTAGAGTACGAGAGCATCCTATTTGTTGTTTAGGGGGTTAAGGTATGCCGCATAGTTACAATGGAATTTTATTTCTAGATAAGCCCAGCGGCATGTCCTCCAATCATGCGTTGCAAAAGGTAAGGCGGCTATTCGCTAACGCAAAAGCTGGGTATGCAGGTACGCTTGATCCGCTAGCTTCAGGTTTGCTTCCAGTTTGCATTGGAGAGGCAACTAAGTTCATCAGCTTCTTTAGTGATGCAAGTAAATCCTATGAATCAACCGTAAAGCTTGGGTATCGCAGTACGACAGGTGATGCTGAGGGCGAGTTGTCACAGACTGGGTTTGTAGCGATTGACAAGGCTGGACTAGACGCTGTTGTTAAAGCATTCACTGGTAATGGAGAGCAGATCCCGCCCATGTACAGCGCGATAAAGGTCGACGGAAAACCACTTTATAAGTTGGCTCGTCAAGGGAAAACGATTTATCGTGCCAAGCGGCAGATCACGATTCACTCATTATCCATTGTTAAGAAGGCCGATAATGTATTGAATCTCTCTGTCACTTGCTCTAAAGGCACGTACATTAGGGTTCTTGCTGAGGATATCGCAGCTAGTTTAGGAACGGATGGTTATTTAACCTCTTTAAGGCGTACAGGTCTGGGTGAGGTCTCGGTTTCCGAGAGTGTTACTCTGTTACAAATTGAAGAAGTCGAGTTGACTTCTAGGGCTAAGTTTCTGAGAAACATAGACTTCTCACTAGCTCATTTAGCTCGATTGTCGCTAATACAAAATAATGAGCGGCGATTTACGAATGGGGTTGAGACAGAGGTCTCAGCTACAGTAATGGCAGCTGGGGCAGTTTCGGTATACACACATGACGGAATTTTTGTTGGGCTTGGTGCTTTAACGGATACGGGTTTACTTAAACCTAAACGTCTGATGTCGCAAGAGTTTATCGAGACTAGTCGTAATATCGAGATTGTTAACTAATTATGGTTTATGCTGTATACTGTGCGCTTTTTTGACCGTTAGGAAAAGTATTAATGTCGATAACTGCTGCTGATAAAGCTAAAACTGTAGGTGACTATCAGAAGGCGAAAGGGGACACGGGTTCTCCTGAGGTGCAAATCGCTTTGCTGACGCAAAGAATCAATTACTTGAGCGAGCACTTTAAGGTCAATGCGAAGGATAACCACTCACGACGAGGACTCCTAAAAATGGTCAGTCGTCGTCGTAAGATGCTGGACTATGTAAAACGTAATCATATTGATCGTTACCGCGAGGTGATTGAAAGCCTTGGCTTGAGAAAGTAAGATAGTTAGTGGTGAATATCTTAGGAAACCAGAGTCAATTCAATTTGATAAACTTGAGAATTAATTAATTTATATGGCGCGGGTTGTCCGCGCCAATTTTTTTGAGGTTACGATTTTGAAAGCTACGAAAAAAACAATTCAGTATGGTGAACACCAACTTACGATAGAAACTGGTGAAATTGCGAGGCAAGCTTCTGGCGCGGTGCTGGTCTCTTTAGGCGACACAGTGGTTATGGTGAGTGTTGTTGGTAAAAAAGAAGCGAAGCCAGGACAGGATTTCTTTCCTTTAACGGTCGATTATGCGGAGAAGACATATGCCGCGGGTAAGATCCCTGGTGGCTTTTTCAAGCGTGAAGGGCGTCCTTCGGAAAAAGAAACTCTCACCAGTCGCTTGATAGATCGTCCGATACGACCATTATTTCCAGAGGGGTTTTTAAACGAAGTTCAGGTGATAGCGACAGTGATGTCGTCTGACCCAGAAATTGATGCTGACATTCCAGCGCTGATTGGTGCGTCAGCGGCTTTGTCGATATCGGGGATTCCATTTGATGGCCCAATTGGTGGAGCGCGTGTTGGATATATCAACGGCGAATACGTGATTAACCCTTCTGCAAGCCAACTAAAAGAGAGTCAATTGAATCTCGTCGTGGCGGGTACTCAGCAAGCCGTTTTGATGGTGGAATCAGAAGCGGAGCAGCTGCCTGAAAACGTCATGTTAGGAGCCGTCGTTCATGGTCATGAGCAGATGCAAGCCGTGATTAGCATGATTAATGATTTGGCTGATGAGGCAGGAAACCCCCTTTGGGATTGGAAGGCGCCAGAGAAAGATGCGGTACTTGCAGCTCGCGTTAAAGAATTTGCGGAAACAGGTTTACGAGATGCATATGCAATCAAGGAAAAACAAGAGAGGTCTCAGAAAATTGCGGCAATCTCTGATTTAGTCATTAATACACTTTGTGGTGATGCTGAGGATGCATACGATAAAGGGACTGTTCACGACCAACTTAAATATTTGGAGAAAGACATTGTGCGTGGTCAGATTCTTGCTGGAGAGCCTAGAATAGACGGGAGAGATACGCGAACAGTCAGGCCTATATATATCCGTACAGGGGTCTTTCCACGAACTCACGGTTCGGCGTTATTCACAAGAGGTGAAACGCAAGCTCTAGTGGTGGCTACCTTAGGAACTGCTCGTGACGAGCAAATCATTGACGCGTTAGAGGGTGAGTATCGAGACCATTTTATGCTTCATTACAATATGCCGCCTTACGCAACTGGTGAAGTTGGTCGGTTCGGTGTACCAAAGCGGCGAGAAATTGGTCATGGACGTCTTGCAAAACGAGCCCTCCTAGCAGTGTTACCTTCTAAGGAAGAATTTGGCTATTCACTCCGCCTGGTTTCAGAAATTACTGAATCGAATGGCTCTAGCTCCATGGCCTCTGTGTGTGGTGGATGTCTAGCATTAATGGATGCTGGCGTACCTCTTAAGGCACATGTTGCCGGAATTGCGATGGGTTTGATCAAGGACGGTGGTCGATTCGCTGTGCTGACCGACATTCTAGGTGATGAAGATCATCTTGGAGATATGGACTTTAAAGTGGCGGGATCAGAAACCGGGATTACAGCCCTTCAAATGGATATCAAAATCCAAGGCATTACTAAAGAGATCATGCAAATTGCGTTACAGCAAGCGAAAGATGCTCGTATGCACATCTTGGAAAAAATGAAGGAGGCAATTGGCGATTCAAGAGAAGAATTGTCTACTTATGCACCTCGAATGATCCAGTTAAAAATTAAGCCCGAAAAAATTCGGGATGTGATCGGTAAGGGAGGGGCAGTCATTCGTGCGATTACGGAAGAGACTGGGACGACTATAGATATTCAAGATGATGGTTCTGTGACGATTGCTTGTGTATCAGCAGCAGGAGGTGAGGCGGCACGTAAGAAAATAGAGGAATTAACCGCAGATGTTGAGGTCGGTCAAATCTATCAGGGTGAAGTTCTTAAACTGCTTGATTTTGGTGCAATTGTTAGCGTGTTGCCAGGACGAGATGGCTTGCTTCATATTTCTCAGATTGCAGAGGAGCGTGTCAACGCTGTCTCCGATTATCTTAAAGAGGGCCAACAAGTCCGTGTTAAGGTGCTTGAGGCGGACGATAAAGGTCGATTAAGACTAAGCATGAAAGCAGCTGTGGCTGCTCAAGAGTCTGAGTAAATCATTGACAGTTGAAAAAACCCGCTAGATGGCGGGTTTTTTTTTGGTACATTAAACCAAATAGCTCAATTACGGAGAGTCATGCGTGGATAAAAATTTGAGAAGTGGTGGGCAAGTGCTTGTGGATCAACTCATCCACCAGGGTGTTACTGATGCATTTTGTGTGCCCGGTGAGAGCTATTTAGCAGTTCTTGACGCTTTATATCTCAAACGGAATGAAATTACTCTGTATGTTGCAAGGCAAGACGGTGGTGCTGCGTTCATGGCAGAGGCGTATGGTAAGGCGACGGGGAAACCCGGTATTTGTTTTGTCACAAGAGGGCCAGGAGCGACGAACGCCAGTATTGGCGTGCACACGGCATTTCAGGATTCCACCCCGATGATTTTATTTATTGGGCAAGTTGGTGGCGACATGGTTGATAGGGAAGCCTTTCAGGAGATAGATTATCGTCGAATGTTCGGTCAGATGAGCAAATGGGTTGCGCAAATTGATCGAGCCGAACGTATTCCTGAGTACGTTGCGCGTGCGTTCCAAATGGCCTGTTCGGGGAGACCCGGTCCTGTAGTGTTAGCTCTGCCTGAGGATATGCTCATTGATTCAGTAGATGTGATGGATGCGCAGAAGGTCACTTTTGCTAAGAATCGTCCTACTGGAAAAAGTATTAAAGAGGTGCAAGCGCTATTTGAAAAGAGCAAAAAACCGCTTGTAATTTTGGGCGGGAGTGGGTGGTCAGCGCGTGCGTGTGAGTTAGTAAAGACCTTTGCCGAAAACAATCATTTACCGGTCGGATGTTCGTTTCGAAGGCAAGATTTATTCGATAATCGGCATTCCAATTACGTGGGTGATATCGGTATTGGTATTAATCCACATTTAGCCGACATGGTTAAGGCGTCAGATCTACTCTTAGTTCTGGGGGCGCGATTAGGAGAGATGACAACCAGCGGATATACGCTTGTGGAGGCTCCGACACCCAAACAAAAGCTCATTCATATACATCCTGGTTTAGAAGAGCTTGGGCGAGTTTTTCAAGGATCAGTACTGATTAATTCAGATATTGAAGAGGCTGTTGATGCGTTAGTATCGATGCCAGTTTTAGAGCCAAACTGGAAGACTTGGCTAAAAGGCGGTCATGACAATTACCTGACGAATCTTATCCCTCAATCATCTCCGGGTCACGTGGATCTAGGGCAAGTGATGGTAGTTTTGAGAGATTTGTTACCTACAGATGCAGTAATTACCAATGGGGCGGGGAACTTTAGTGGTTGGATTCATCGGCATTGGCAATACGCCGGATATAGGACCCAAGTCGCACCAACAAACGGTGCGATGGGCTATGGAGTTCCTTCGGGTATTGCCGCGAAAATCGCGTTTCGGAATAAGTTGGTTGTGAGTGTCTCTGGAGATGGATGTTTCTTAATGAACGGCCAGGAGATATCGACAGCCATTCAATATAATCTTAAAATTCTTTTTATCGTTTTTGATAATGGAATGTATGGCACGATTCGCATGCACCAAGAGCGAGATTATCCCGAGCATGTGTATGGGACAGACTTGAAAAATCCAGATTTCGCAGCCCTTGCTAGAGCCTATGGCCTCTATGCTGAAACGATAAATACGACGAAAGAAATTAGGGGGGTGTTTGAACGCTGCCTTGGACAGACTGTGGCCAGTCTGATTCACATTAAGGTTGATCCAGAGGCAATTACAACGCGGACAACATTAACGGCGATCCGTGAAAATGCATTATCTAAACAGGGCTAATTACGCTCAAAATGTAACTGCTTGTCCATCTCTTCTTGGCTCCGAGCCGGCAGCATAGCCATGCGTCCCTTTTATGATCATTTGTGCGGCTCCAAAATCATAAGTGCCATAGGGCATCTGTAGTATCTCATGACCAAGAGATTTGAGACCGTTCAGTATATCTGCCCCAAAAGTCTCCTCAACTAAAAGTGCGCCGTCTTTATTTAACTTCCAACGCGGAGCATTCACAATAGCTTGAGGGTTTAAAGAGTGCTTTGCGAGGGAACGAAATAGCTGAAGATGTCCTTGTGCCTGCATGTCTCCGCCCATTACGCCAAAACTCGATAAGGGCTGTTCATTTTTTTTGATAAAACCTGGAATGATCGTGTGAAAGGGGAACTTATTTCCATCCACGCAATTGGGATGATATCGCTGAGTCGTAAAACCAGCAGCTCTATTTTGTAGGCTAATACCAGTGTTAGGGACAACGACTCCAGAGCCAAAGCCCATATAGTTAGATTGTATGAATGAAACCATCATGCCGTTCGAATCTGCAGTAGTCAGGTAGACGGTGTCCGACGTGATTGGTTGACGGGTCTCGAGTTTAAGAGCCTTTTTAGTGGAGATGGTAGAGGCAAGCGCCCGATGTAGATCCTCAGATAACAAGTCATCAACTGTTACATGCATATGCAGGGGATCACTGACCTGTGAATACACTTTATGAAGAGCAATTTTCATTGCTTCGATCTCTATATGGAGCGTTATTAAATTTGATTTTTTTATCAGGCCGCTGTCGAGTTGATTAAGAATGCCCAAGGCGATTAGGGTCGCAATACCTTGCCCGCTAGGTGGAATTTCGTGAAGTTCAAGACCCAGGTGATTCATAGAAATTGGGGCGACCCACTGTGGCCTATGTTCATGAAGGTCTGTGAGACTTAATTTTCCGTGGTTTTTTTTTGAATCCTCAACCATGCGATGTGCTAATTCTCCGCCGTAAAAGTCTTCCCCATGCGTGGCCGCTATCCTTCCTAAGGAGTCTGCATGGTCAGGAAGATAAAATCGATCACCAGCATGAGGAGCTTTTCCTTGATTCGTGAAGATACGATTAAATTCTGAAAATCTATTGAAGCGATTGAGTTGTTTGTGCCATTGGTCCGCAATGATGCCTGAGACTAAAAAACCTTCGGTGGCATAGCGAATGGCCGGCTCGAATAATTCCTCAAATTTCATGCGTCCGAAGCGACGTGATAGTTCGACCCACGCTGAGACCGCCCCGGGTACAGTAACCGATCTCCAACCAGCGCTGGGCATGGGTTGATCTTGTTTAAAGTCATTGAGGCTCCATCCTTTTGGGTATCTACCAGAGGCATTGAGACCATGTAACTTGGTCCCATCCCATACAATGCAAAAAGCATCTGAGCCAATACCGTTCATTGTAGGTTCAACGACTGTGAGTGTGATGGCTGTTGAAATGGCTGCGTCAACCGCGTTGCCGCCCCTATTAAGTATTGTGAGTCCCACCTGGGCAGCGAGTGGTTGAGAAGTTGCGACTACGTTGTCTCCGTAGATAGGACTGCGATGAGAGTCAGGCCGAATAGCCATAGCGTACGTATTGGTTGGATGAAATCAACTATAATCGTGATTTGTGAATAATGTCATATCTAAGTTTTTATTTGTTTCAATGTTGCATGAGTGAGAGGTTACTTGTTTGTTAGGACTTAAGGTTTAGGCGTTACATATGATTTTGATAGGCACTATCTGAGGATTTAAGGTGGATATAGTTTATTGGATTCGTTTGTTGAGCCTTTACGCAATCCCTGCGGTATTGGCAATCACTTTGCACGAAGCAGCACACGGATACGCCGCGAAGCGACTGGGAGATCTTACCGCTTATCAAGCGGGCCGTATTACTTTAAATCCTATTAAGCATATAGACGGCATTGGAACACTTGTTGTGCCCGCTGTCCTTTTGTTGGCAAGTGGCGGCAAAATGGCGTTTGGATGGGCTAAGCCGGTACCCGTAAACTTTGCTGCCTTGAGGAATCCTAAAAAGGATATGTTTTGGGTGGCTGCGGCTGGGCCAGGAGCCAACTTAATTATGGCCATAGGTTGGGCCATTCTTGTTAAGTTGACGGTGATTATGCCTGAACATTATTTCAGTTCACCATTACTCGAAATGGCTAAGGGCGGTATTTTGATTAATTTAGTACTTATGGTATTAAATTTAGTACCGGTGCCACCATTAGACGGAGGTCGTATTGCGATCAGTGTCTTGCCACACATGCTGGCTTATAATTTAGCTAAGCTTGAGCCCTATGGTTTATTGGTTATCATGCTGTTGATGGCTTCAGGCGTACTCAGTTCGATCATGTATCCAATATTGGGATCAATCATTGGGATTTTATCTTTTGTTTTTGGTATCTAGAGGGATCATTTAATGTTCGATGACCGAGTATTATCCGGTATGCGCCCAACTGGCGCCTTACACTTAGGCCACTATAATGGGGTTTTAGAAAACTGGTTAAGACTCCAGAATGAGTACCAGTGTTTGTTTTTTGTCGCAGATTGGCATGCATTAACGACTCATTACGAGTCTCCTCAACTGATTGAAAATAATGTTTGGGACATGCTGATCGATTGGTTGGCTGCGGGCATTGATCCATCTCAAGCGATTTTATTCATCCAATCAAAAGTTCCCGAACACGCAGAGCTTCATTTGCTGATGTCTATGATAACGCCACTTGGTTGGCTAGAGCGAATCCCTTCGTATAAGGATCAACAGGAGAAGCTCTCTGAGAAAGATTTATCAACTTATGGTTTTCTAGGCTACCCATTACTTCAAAGTGCTGATATTTTGATTTATCGGGCCAATCTGGTTCCGGTGGGTGACGATCAAGTACCTCATATTGAGTTTACTCGAGAGATCGCACGTCGTTTTAATCATCTTTACGGTAAAGAGGCAGGATTCGAAGCTAAAGCTGAGGCAGCGTTAAAACAGCTTGGCATTAAGCGCGGCAAATTGTATCGGGAACTGAAAAACCGTTATCAAGAACACGGGGAGGAATCCGCGCTTCATTCAGCTCGCACGTTAATCGAAGACGCAGCAAATTTATCTTTCGGCGATCAAGAAAGGCTTTTTGGGTACTTGGAGGGTGGAGGTAGAATGATTCTATCCGAGCCGCAGGCGTTACTTACGGCGGCTTCGAAGATGCCTGGGCTTGATGGGCAAAAAATGTCTAAGTCCTACAACAATACGATATCGCTAAGAGAAGATTCGGTATCTATTGAGAAAAAGATAAGAACGATGCCCACCGATCCAGCGCGGGTTAGGCGGACTGATCCTGGAGATCCAAAAAATTGCCCAGTATGGCAGCTTCATTGCATTTATTCGGAAGAGTCAACGAAAAGCTGGGTACAAGACGGCTGTAAATCGGCAGGCATCGGCTGTATTGAATGTAAGCAGCCTCTTGTTGCGTCGATTGGTAAAACTTTAAATCCCATTCGCGAACGCGCGCAACAATACATTGATGACCCAGCGCTGGTTAGAAATATCATTGCGGATGGTAATGATCGTGCCAGAAAGTTAGCTTCAGATACTATAAAAGATGTTCGTGAGGCTATGGGCTTAGATTACACTTAGGCGACTACTTCCTGCTAGTTTTTTTGTCGTATTAGTCGCTGTTGTTCTCTTTGCCAATCTTTCTCTTTAGTCACAGCGCGTTTATCATGTTGTTTTTTGCCTTTCGCTAACCCAATGGAAAGTTTGATTCTTCCCCCAGAATAATGGAGGTCGAGCGGAGTTAGCGTGTATCCTGAGCGTTCCACTTTACCTATCAGTTTTGCAATTTCTTCGCTGTGCATTAATAGTTTTTTTGTTCGAACAGGGTCTGGTTTTATATGCGTCGACGCTGAATTTAGAGGACTGATATGAGAGCCTATTAGGAAAAGTTCACCGCTTCTAATGATGACGTAGGATTCCTTTAGCTGACTACGGCCAGCTCGAATGGCTTTGACCTCCCATCCTTGTAAAGATAGACCAGCCTCAAATTTTTCTTCGATAAAAAAATCGTGATAGGCTTTTTTGTTTTGAATAATACTCATTATGAATCTCGTGTTGGGCTAACCGGTATGTTATTTTAAAAGAAATGTTTATGCTGAATAATTAAAGATGATAATTGATCTTTTATGCCAATTGTAAAGAAATCTGCTCTCGTATTGCATTCTGCTAACTGTGTCTATGATTTGGTTAATGGAGTGGATTGCTATCCAGATTTTTTACCCTGGTGTTGCAGCACTACAATTGAAGAACAATCCGAGACGCATATGGTTGCAGAGATCGTCATCGGCTATAGAGGTATTAATAAATCGTTCAAGACAAAGAATCAGATCGTGAAGCCGACAGAAACCGCGAGTGGGACTATCGAAATCTGCCTGGTTGAAGGACCTTTCAAGAATCTCCATGGAATATGGTCATTTACGCCACTTGAGTCTCACGGGTGTCGAATCGAGTTTGAAGTGCAATATGAATTCTCGAATGCTTTAGTATCAAAAATTGTAGGCCCAGTTTTTAATCAAATTGCAGAAACCCTTTTGGATTCATTTGTTCGCAGGGCTGAAAAATTGTATGCATGAGTGCCTTAAAATTAGTGTGTATGTTTTATTTGTTACTGAGAGCCAAGAGTATTCGGAATGCCTGACGGTCGTCAGTCCGGTAACAATTGCTGATATTTTGGAAATATCCAGAACCGTTTCTGTCGCTCAAGAACACTTGGGGAGCAAATCCTTATCTGTTGGTGTCTGGGGTAAACGGGTGAAGTCAAGTACTTATGCGAAGGATGGTGACCGTATCGAAATCTATCGTGCCTTGATCGCAGATCCAAAAGAGTTGAGGCGAAGTGGCAGATTAATGGGAAAGCGCAGAGAGCGGTAATTTTTATCCAATAATCTATTGATGTTCATACAGAGGAAGCTGCTTTTGTATCAAACCTAGTTTAAAGAAATAAATCGCACGATTAGCGTGTTTGTATGAATTCTCATATTCGCCGGTGCTTATCAAGATCTCGGCTTTTTCCAAATGTTGTATTGCGATTGTCCAGGAAGCGCCTTCTCGTATTGCTGCCGCATGAAGGTTTCGAGCTTCATTGAGGGCTTCGATGGTCTCCTCAATAGTGGCTGACAGGGCAAGCGGTGTCGTGAGGAACCATTGAGAGAACATGGCTAGGATAACTAAGCGTTTCAAGAACGTAATCATGGCGTTTTAAATCTATTTTGGAATGGTTTATAAATTGGGCTCGTGTATCGTATAATAACGTCTTTGGACGGCAAAACTCTATGCGTGTGCAGCAAAAGGCTCTGACGTTTGATGACGTACTTCTCGTCCCGGCACATTCGACTGTGCTTCCTAAAGATGTGTCGCTTGTTTCTCGATTGACTAAGAACATCACCCTTAGCATCCCCATCGTCTCCGCAGCAATGGACACAGTGACGGAGTCGCGTCTAGCGATTGCCGTAGCACTTCAAGGTGGGATTGGGATCCTTCATAAGAATATGTCGCTTCAGAACCAAGCGCGTGAAGTTGCTCGCGTCAAGCGATTTGAAAATGGGGTAGTTAAGGATCCGGTAACTATATCTCCCGATATGACGGTTGGGGCAGTTTTAGAATTAACTAAGCAACATAATATTTCCGGGTTACCCGTGTTGGAGGGTCGTAAAGTCGTTGGCCTCGTAACCAACAGAGATCTTCGTTTTGAGAAGAATCTTGATCAACCTATAAGTAAGATTATGACGGTGGCTGAGAAACTCATTACCGTTGACGAAAAAGCATCCATTGAAGACGCAATAACGCTCCTGCATCAGCATCGTATTGAGCGGGTACTTGTTGTTGATGACAAGTTTCATCTTAAGGGGCTAATAACGGTTAAAGATATCTTAATGTCGTCTGAATATCCGATGGCGGCCAAAGATGCTCAAGGTAGCCTTTACGTTGGTGCGGCAGTAGGTGTGGGTGGTGATACGGAGCAAAGGGTTGAGGCCCTCGTAGCGGCTGGTGTTGACGTGATCGTTGTGGATACCGCTCATGGGCATTCCCAGGGCGTAATTGATCGGGTCTTTTGGATAAAGAAAAAATATGCGCAGATCGATGTCATCGGTGGAAACGTCGCGACGGCCGATGCGGCAAAAGCGCTAGCAGGGGTAGGTGCTGATGGTGTGAAGGTTGGCATCGGACCAGGATCAATTTGTACAACGCGCGTGGTCGCTGGGGTAGGGGTACCACAAATTACTGCAATCGATGATGTTGCTAATGCGCTGCAGAGAGATAGCATCCCACTCATTGCAGATGGCGGCATTCGATATTCTGGTGATATTGCGAAAGCGATCGCTGCCGGTGCTTCAACGGTTATGCTCGGTGGCTTACTCGCAGGTACTGAAGAGTCACCCGGGGAAATAGAATTCTTTCAAGGTCGGTCTTATAAGTCCTATCGAGGTATGGGGTCGTTATCAGCGATGCAGAAAGGGTCGAGCGATCGTTATTTTCAAGACAGCGCTTCAACAGCGATAGACAAGCTTGTGCCCGAGGGTGTTGAGGGTCGAGTGCCATACAAGGGTTCAGTGGTTGCAGTAGTCCACCAACTTATTGGTGGACTGAGATCATCGATGGGTTACTTGGGGTGTGAGACGATTGCGGGTGTTCATGAAAGCGCATCATTCATTGAAATCTCCTCTTCGGGAATGAAAGAGTCACACGTACATGATGTTCAGATTGTAAAAGAAGCGCCCAATTATCGGCTTGACTAATGTTTTAGTGTCTTTTTCAATCAACAATCTAAACTAGCTGAAATGGGCAGCATAAATTCATGTTCAAAAACAGGATACTTGTATTGGATTTTGGATCTCAATACTCTCAACTTATTGTTCGGCGTATTCGAGAGGTTGGCGTGTATTGTGAATTGTTACCATATGACATTGACGTTTCGAAAATTACTGAGTTTGAGCCCAGAGGTATCATTCTCTCAGGTGGTCCTGCGTCAGTCTATGAGGAGGAGGACAGCCCCAGCGCTCCCGAAGACGTGTTTACTTTGGGTATACCGATTTTGGGGATTTGTTATGGCATGCAAACAATGGCTAACCAACTCGGAGGCACTGTACTGGCGGCGTCAAAACGAGAATTTGGTTTCTCTGAGGTAAGGGCTAGAGGGCATTCGAGGTTATTAAAAGACATATCAGATCGAACAAACTCGGAAAATCATGGCCTTCTTGATGTTTGGATGAGTCATGGTGATAAAGTTACAGAATTACCAAAGGGGTTTAAAGTTATTGCTTCCAACGATTCCACGCCAATTGCAGGAATGGCTGATGAAGCACGGAAGTTTTATGGACTTCAGTTTCATCCTGAAGTTACACATACCTCTCAGGGCGTAGAGATAATCAAGCGATTTATCTTAGATCTATGTCAGTGTAAAGCTGATTGGAGCGTACCGTCCTTTATAGACACTGAAGTCTCTCGCATCAAAGAAGCGGTCGGTGATGATGAGGTTATCTTGGGTCTATCTGGCGGCGTTGATTCCTCGGTTACGGCTGCGCTGATCCATAAAGCAATTGGATCGCAACTAACGTGTGTGTTCGTAGATAACGGCTTGCTTCGATTGCATGAGGCAAATCAGGTCATGGCAACGTTTAAAGAAAATCTAGGTTTCAATGTGCTTCATGTTGATGCCGCAGAGCGGTTTATGAAGGCACTTTCTAGTGTGATTGATCCAGAGGAAAAAAGGAAAGTCATTGGACGCGAGTTTGTTGATATTTTTCAAGAAGAAGCGGCTAAGTTACAAAATGTACGTTGGCTTGCTCAGGGAACGATTTATCCTGATGTAATTGAATCTGCAGGGTCGAAAACTAAAAAGGCTAAGACTATTAAGTCTCATCACAATGTTGGTGGATTGCCTGATACCCTCAACTTGAAGCTTCTCGAGCCTCTCAGAAATCTCTTTAAAGACGAAGTGCGTCACTTAGGTTTAGCGCTCGGCCTGCCTCAGAAAATGGTCTTTCGGCATCCATTTCCAGGACCGGGTCTTGGTGTACGGATACTTGGAGAAGTTAAAAAATCATATGCTGATTGTCTACGAGCAGCTGATGCGATATTCATTGAGGAGCTAGTGACTTCAGGATGGTATGACAAGACTGCGCAAGCTTTTGCGGTTTTTCTGCCAGTTAAGTCTGTTGGAGTCATGGGTGACGGACGTACTTATGAATATGTGGTAGCGCTCCGAGCTGTTGAGACATCAGATTTTATGACTGCTAATTGGGCGCCGTTACCGCACGACCTATTGTCCAAGATCTCGAACAGAATCATTAACGAAGTTAGAGGTATTAATCGTGTGGTCTATGATATTTCCGGTAAGCCGCCTGCTACGATTGAGTGGGAGTAGAAACTCCAAATTAAAATTTTTTGATTCATAACAATATTGTACTTTTACAAAAATTTCACACACTGAACTAAGTTGTTGATTTAGTTGTGCGTTGGCATTAAAGTTACACGTAAAGCTACACAATTAACACTGAGGAAAGCCATGTCTGTCCCTGTTTCCAAGCCCCAGGTACTCCCCGCTGCGGCGCTGTTTTTGTGGGAACTCGAAGGCCGCCATGTCGTGCCGCAGGAGGTGCTGCGGCGCTTGCAGCAGCGGCGTAACGGCCCCGGGCTGGTCTATCTGGCGGCGCACTTTGCGGTCATCGGCATCAGCGCATGGCTGCTGTATCTGGCGCTTGGCACCGCGTGGGCGCTTCCTGCTGCGTTTTTGTTGGGATCCACGTCGGTGTTCCTGTTCGCGCCGTTGCACGAATGCTGGCATTGGACAGCCTTCCGTGCACGCTGGCTCAATGACGTGGTAGGTGTGGTTTGTGGTGCCATCATCGCGCGTCCGTTCTTCTGGTTCCGCTATCTGCACACAGCCCACCACACCTACACCCAACTTGAGGGCAGGGATACCGAGCTCGTGCGGGTGCCCAAATCGTTCTCTGCCTACATCTATTACATCAGCGGCATTGGTTTTTGGCTCCGCAGTGCGGCTTCGTACTGGCGCGGAATTACTGGCCGCTGGAACGATTTTGACAAAGGATTTCTGCCTGAGTCCGAATACCTCCTGGCCAGCATGGAAATTCGCATGCAAGTCCTGTTTTGGCTGACGCTGGGGGCCGTTTCGGCCTACTACGGGTCGTCGGCTTTTCTCTGGTTCTGGGTAATTCCCCGCCTTGTAGGTGAGCCAACCATGCGGGTTTTTCGGATGGCCGAACACGCCGGGGCACAACTGACCCCCAACTTGCTCAGCAGCACCAGGACCACCTACACCAACCCGGTCATCAGGTTTCTTTACTGGCAGATGCCATTTCATGCGGAGCACCACCTTTGCCCCTCGGTTCCGTTCCACGCGCTGCACGAAGTGAACAGGTTCACTGCGCCGCACATTACATGTGTCGGCCAAGGGTACCTGCGCGTGCACCTGGACATCATGGCGCAAGCCTGGGCGAACGGCAGGTCACGCAAAAAGGTACTGGGCGAAACGGCTTGATGCTGTCGCTGGCCGGACATCTGGCCGTTTACCGCAAAACCAGCGTGGCACTTGAGGTTGGAAGAAGTGTAATGACAAATTCACAACCCTGTGCCGTATCAGCAGGGTTGTTACCTATCTGAACATGAGGCCCCGAAATTCGATGGTAGGCTTTCGGGTTAGTGTCGAAGATCGCAAGATGATGGCCTTCACTGGCAAGATTGTTTAAAAAATGGGCACCCATTGCGCCAAGCCCAAAAAATGCAATACTCCCCATTTCTCTAAGCTTTATTGCTGAACGTCGTTCAACCCTGAGCGATCTGTCCCCCTGACCAGAAAAAGCTTGCGACGAGAAATATCAGGCACTCCAAGTTCTTTAACTTGTTGGGTCGCCAATTGGCGATCGAAATGGGAGCTTGCGGGCATATATCGAAATACAAGTCCAGCTCGGCGTTTGCCCGAGTTGTTTGGATTGGCACCGTGAATCAAATACACATCGTGAATAGAAAACTTTCCAGGGGCTAGCTCAATGTCTCGTGGTGGCGCACTTTGCAAATGTTCCGATTTAATTACTTGATTGAGAATGATTTCGTCGCTGTTATCTACATCATGTGAATAACTGACGCGGTCGCGATGTGAGCCGGGGATGACGCGCAGACAACTATTCTCAGAGTTCACATCGTCAATCGCGATCCATGCTGTAACGGTTTCAAGTGGTCGAATAGGCCAATAATGTCCATCTTGGTGCCATGGTGTTGCACGACCACCTTTACCTGCTTTGCAGAACAAGGCGGAGGCCCAGATGATGATGTCTTCGCCAATGATTTTTTCGACGACATCCAAAATTTCAGGCATCGATCCAATCTTCAGCCAGCTGGGATCGCGGTCAAGGATATTGGGGACATAGTCAGCATCGGTAATACCCTGCTCAGACAGGAAACTATCTAACTTGTGCCTTAAAGCTGCAACTGCATCAATCCCTAAGCCAACCCTTGGAATGATGATGCCATCTTCGCGATATCTTTTAAGTTCTTCAGATGCTAGAGCTGCTTGCATAGTTGTGTCCTTCAGTTGAACATTAAAGTGTCCATAACTTATTGTACTTAACATCTATTACTGTGTTCTAACAACTGCACCATTCTTGAGTTGCGTTGATTTTGGTTCCTTGTGTGGTGTGCATAATCTTATTTCTGCTAAACTCGCTAAAATGTTAGCGTTTACGTTGATTGCCAAAACTTACACTCACATAGTGTGTGAGTAATTTAAATGCACGTCTGTGTTTTCAATGACTTAAAAAACTTTAGATTTAAACCAGCTGATATGCTACTCACACGCTTCTCACACACGGCTTATAAGTCATTATTTTTACGTATAAAAAATGCGTGAAACTATATATTGAGCGTAGTAATTAATATTTAAGTCATTAATTTATATGTTTTTTAATTGCACGAAACCTTCGCGCTCAAAATAGGTCGTTGATTTTATTGAGCGTTGACATTACAGTCGGACAGAAACTTGCACAATGCTGCTGCAACTACTCAAAACTTTAATCACTCAACGCTTTGAAGCCACTTAAAAAAGTAAAATTTGAAAAATACGAAGAAGCTATATTCTATGATCCCGTTATCCACAAGCGTGGTCAAACATACACAAATGGAGTGGTCATGGATGGGGAGCGAACCGCAATGAGCCCGGCGCAGCACCTCGATTCGATCTACTTGATTAACGTCCGATCGTTTACGGACCGGCTCAAACACGCCCGGGCACAGCTGGCACGATTCAACCTGCAGGCGGAACTGGTACATGAGTGGGATGCCGACGATCTCACGGAAGAGATAGATAAACGGTATTTTGCGTCGAGCGACCTGTCCCCCGCGCAGAAATCCTGCAGCATGAAACATGTCACCGCGCTGCAGCGCATCGTGGATCGCGGCGAGCGTTTCGCGCTGGTGCTTGAGGACGATGTGTTGTTCGAGGACGGGTTTTCGGAGGGTTTGAAAGCAGCGCTCGCGGAGACATCGCGCCATCCGTGGCCCCAAGTCATTTTCATCGGGAGTGGCGGAAATTTTTATACGCCACGCAGCCAGCGCAAACCCGGTCAGAGGCTCTATTCCTCCAGCCGCGGCCGGTTTGCGGACTCCTACATTATCGGTCACGATGCGGCGCGTTTGCGGCTTGACTGGATCGTACGTCATCGCATTAACAAGTCGATCGACAGCCAGTTCGAAGAAATCGATCCTGTAATGGGCATAACTATGCTGTGGCTTGAGGATCCTATTGTGAAGCAGGGCAGCAAAACTGGATTGTTCACAACGACCCTGGAGCCGGCACATCCCAACTGGCTGCAGCGGCTGCTATTCTGGCTGGAGAAGTTTCGGCGCAAGTATGTTTACCAGATCTGGCGCTGATGGGCGGTCCGCGATGGCCTTAGCGCGGAACTGGAGCGATCTCTGTCTTGACGCAAGTCGTACCATGGCCATTGCGGCAGCGGCGTTGGTGTCCGCTTCGACGGCGGCAGCGAGTATAGCGATTGTTCTGATGCTGGCGACTTGGGCGGCATCTGGGCAGGCAATGCATACCTTGCGCGCGTCGGCGTCACAACGCGTGGGTCAGGCAATCCTGTTATTTTTTATGGTGCTGGTGATCGCCATGTTTTATGGAACGACGAATTGGGCGGAGCGCTGGGATTCTCTGTGGTCCTGGCGTAAGCTGGTGTTGGGTTTCATTATCCTCGGCTTGTTTGCCAAAGATCCCTGGAAACAGCGGTTTCTTCAGGCCTTTGTGCTGGTCACTGGCGTTGGCCTGGTCCTGTCCTATCTGGCTATCCTGGGGATTATCCCCTCTAAGCCAGGACAAGTTTCTGGGGTTCTGATGACCAACCATACGGTTCAGGGCATGGCATTTGTGGTTGCCGCGCTGTGCTGTTTGGAACTCCAGCGTGCGGCGGGACGCCGTCTGCGTCTGCTGTTGCTGTCGGTAGTTCTGCTGTTCATCCTGAACATCGCCTTTATCTCGATCTCACGCAGCGCTTATTTGGCATTCGCGTGTGTTGCACTAGTCTGGGGCGGTGCGCAGCTCGGCTGGCGCAGACTACCGCTGGTAGCGGCCGCGATAGCGGCTTTCGCGGTTGTCGCGTTCAACGTCTCTCCTAAGTTCCACGAACGCGTACAACTGGGCTTCGACGAGGTTCGGGCCTATCAGACTGCGCCGAAAGGGTCATCGGCGGGGGTAAGGGTGGCCTTTCTGATCAATTCGCTTGCACTCATCAAGGACCGCCCATTACTGGGATACGGTACTGGCAGTTTTCCCTCGGAATATAGAAGCCATTTTTCCGAACGGGGAACGGACTGGCGGAATGCACCTACGCGCGATCCGCACAATCAATACCTTTTTATTTTAGTCGAGAACGGTTTGTTGGGACTTGGCGCGTTTATTGCGATCCTGGCGGTTGCGTTCCGTGCCACAAGTGGTGACGGGGTGCACAGCGGCGTAGTTCGTGCAGTTCTGCTGGCTTGGTGCGTGACCAGTCTGTTTAATTCACATTTCCGCACATTTCCTGAGGGGCACCTGATCTGGTTATTCGTCGGCGCCTTGCTGGCAGCAGTGCCGTTGCGGCGTGACCAGGCCGTCAGGTGATAGAACAGCCGGCGCCCCTGGTTCGCGAGGTCATAACCTCGGGCCACCAGGAACCGGTGTATGTCGCCATTCAGTATCGCGTCGATAGTCGCGAGGTTGGCTAGGATGAGTATCTCCCGTGGAGAGTAGCGTGTGAGACTAGGCATTGCAACACTCTGAGGCTTAGCCCTTCCTGCGGTATTTCCGGTAAGTCTTATTTAGCTTACTCAGTACTCTCACACAAAAAATCGGCCGTTGACTTTATTGCTTGTTTCTTGCAAAATTCTGCGATCTGTTGCGCAAACGTGTGACCAGTAAAAACCACAGTAACTTCGTGAGTAAAATTGGCACTTAGAAAACAACATTTTGCTTTAGGTGAAATAGCAATTTTGGATGTAAGTGATAAGTGCCCGGCGCACATTCAACGCTATTTTGAAGAGAGTATCCAAGATACTCCTTACCTGCTAATAGATATTGCAAAAGTTGAGGAAACATTCAAAAGGCTTACCACGTCAATGCCGGATGCACGGCATTATTACGCCATTAAGGCAAATCCACACCCGCATATTTTGCAAAGCCTTGTTGCTCTCGGCGGCTATTTTGAAGTCGCCAGCGTAGGCGAAATTAATATGTGTATTGATGCTAGTGCTTTGCCTGAAAAAATCCTCTACGGTAACCCGCTTAAAAAAGAAAAAGAAATTGCCACGGCTTATCAGAAGGGTATTCGTGAGTTTGTGTTTGATGAATTTTCCGAGCTACAAAAAATAGCGCGTTCGGCACCGGGATCCAAGGTAATCTGCCGTATTGTTTCAGACGGCACGGGGGCAGTCTCTCCCTTAACGGTCAAATTCGGGTGCTTGTTCGAGAAAGCAGAAGAATGGTTAAAGGCTGCGCCAGAGTTAGGCTTAGTGCCTTACGGCGTTTCTTTTCATACCGGATCTCAACAGCTTAACCCGGAATCTTGGGAAAAGCCGATGCTTGAAGCAAGCCGTATTTTTGATGCTTTAGCACTTGCGGGTTACCCCTTGAGTGTTGTGGATGTCGGTGGTGGCTTTCCTGTGATGTATCGTGCGGACGCGCCGCCAATCGAAGCCTTTGCCAAAGCAATTTTAAAATACGCAAACACCTATTTTAAAACGTCTCCGACTCTTTATACGGAACCTGGACGCTACCTGTGCGGGGAGGCTGGTTATATTTTGTCCGAGGTGGTGCAAATTTCACAAGATTATCAAAACCATGATTTGCGTTGGGTTTATCTTGATATCGGTCGCTATGGCGGATTGGTAGAAGAGAAAATTGATTACCCGGTTCTTTCTAACAAAACCGGTGAAACTGGACGTGTAATATTAGCGGGACAAACCTGCGATTCTAACGATGTCATATATCAGGAATGTTTCGATTACCAATTACCCTTAAGCCTTCAAGAGGGTGACAAAGTCGTTCTGGCATATACAGGTGCTTACACAACAACTTATTCAACAACCCTGAATGGCTTTCCGGCGCTTCAGGCTTTTACAATTAGAACAAAAACAATAGATAGCGGACAGCCCTGTATTTATCCCGAAGATTTTCTCAAACTCTGTCAGTTTTCTAATCAGGAAAGAGCGCTGTTTCCCAAAATAGATAGTGTGCGACTTCAAGGTTTTGGCGAATACGGTGTCGGACTTGTGGCTATGCGCGATTTTGTGCGTGGTGAAATAATCGGCACGTTCACAGGTATCATTGACTCTGAAATAAAGCAGCATACTCTTCAAGTTGATGCTTCTCAACACCTGTATGACCCTCATTTTATCGGTTATTTATTGCATAATTGCGACCCAAATGCAGTGTTGGATATGCGCCAGCACAAGGTTTACTGCATTAAAGATATTCGTAAAGGCGAACAGCTCACTATGGATTATGCATCAACAGAAGATCATCTGTTTAGACAATTTCCATGCCTATGTGACGCAAAAAACTGTCGCCTTTGGATCACAGGGCGCAATGAAAAAATATCTGAAGATGGGCACCTGTATTTGACGGATTATCAGATGAAACAAACCGCATCAGTTACGGTATCATAAATTGAACGAGTAGCGGCAAATTCGGCTTCTACGGTGGCCTTGGCCTTGGCCATGGCACGGCCAAACGAATGTTTCTAAGTATGGTGAGGTTACCAGAGTTAGTCGTGATGCCTTCCCGGCAGGTATACCCGCCAGTACGACTGCTTGAACGCTGGCGCTTGTGTTTCCCTCGTTATTGTTGGAATTTGAGGCTATCGCGATAATTGGTATTGGCATTTAGATCAAAAAAGAAAGGATTTTTTCATGTCTAAACATAGTGCATTAGAAAAATTTGGTCGGTCGGGTAACCCCGCGCTGAATGCTGGAACTTTTATTGGAGCAGCGCGAAAATCTGGTGTAGATGCCCGAGATATACCCATCATGTCCTTAGAAGGGACAGTCAATAAGACGGGAATTCTACTACTTTTGGTGGTGCTCTCTGGAGCTTGGACGTGGAATTTTTTTTTCCAAAGTGGTAATCCGACGACGATAATGCCGATAATGCTGGTCGGCGGTATAGGTGGTTTTATCTTTGCTCTAGTTACAATATTTAAAAAGCACTGGTCCGGCTTAACTGCACCGATCTATGCTGTGTTACAGGGTCTATTTTTGGGTGGGATTTCAGCAATTTATGAAGCTCAGTTTGACGGTATCGTAATTCAGGCGGTCGGCCTGACTCTTGGTACATTGTCGTCACTGTTGCTTTTGTATAAGACAGGAATTATCAAACCAACGGAGAATTATCGGTTGATGGTGACCTCGGCTACTATGGGTATTGGATTGTTGTATTTGGTGAGTATGATTATGAACATGTTTGGCTCGAGTATTGGTTTCATTCACTCTAATGGATTGCTCGGTATCGGATTTAGTCTGTTTGTGGTGGCTATTGCCGCACTCAATTTAGTCCTAGACTTTGATTTTATCGAACAGGGTTCTGAGCAGGGTGCGCCTAAGTACATGGAGTGGTTCGGCGCATTTTCATTAATGGTGACGCTCATATGGCTGTACTTGGAAATGCTACGTTTGTTGGCTAAGCTGAGAAGTCGCTAGTGAATTTTAACAGCGTGATATTTGGTGGTCTCGCGATTATCTCCCTAGCGGTATTTTTGTTTATTGGACGTTTTAAAGCGTTCAAAAGACAGAGGGAGCGGGATGACCGCATAGATTGGAGCAAACGACAATTCTCATTATGGAAAATTGGCTTATATAGTCTTGGGTTTGTTGTAGCAATAGTGTTAGTGACGCAAATGTTGTGATGCTTTATTTTGATTTGGTGAATTGATCATTGGATAAAAGGATGGAGGGTGATGGAAAATATTTCGCTGCTTATTAGCGGTATGGTCGTGGGTGTGATCGTTTTTCAAACGGCAATTGTTGCCCCAGTGGTTTTTACGGCACTCTCTGGTGCTGATAGCTCGGTTTTTCTGCGTAAGATATTTCCTAGATTTTTTGTCTTGTTAGCTACGCTCGGTGCGGCCGCTAATATCGCTGCTATTTTTGCTCAAGACGGACAAGCCATCATCACCTCTGGTGCTACTGTGACGTTTTCCGTGTTTGCCTACCTGTTGATTCCAATGACCAATAAGAGTCGTGACGAGGGCAACGAGAAGGCTTTTAAGCGCTTGCACCTAGTTAGCGTCCTATTGACTCTGGGGATGCTAGCTATAAATTTTGCTAGTGTATTCGCGTAACGCTTGGATAACAGTGTGAAGCTAGCTTCATAGTCTTCTATGGAAATTAAAGTTAATTTTCTTGACAAGCTGCGCCTTGAAGCTAAGTTCGATGACTTTACAATCGTTACCGATCAGCCTATTCGTTATAAGGGAGATGGATCGGCGCCTAGTCCCTTTGATTACTTTTTAGCCTCATCGGCTTTATGTGCAGGTTACTTCGTGAAACTGTACTGCGAAACTCATAACATTCCTACTGAAAACATCCATCTGTCACAAAACAATATTGTAGATCCAGAACACCGTTATCAGCAAGTTTTTAAAATTCAGGTTGAGTTACCAACTGATATTGCTGAGGTACACCGCCGTGGTATTTTACGTTCAATTGAACGTTGTACTGTCAAAAAGGTAGTACAAGCAGGCCCCGATTTTGTTATTGAGGAAGTAGATAAGCTTGATGCTGATGCTCAGTCGTTACTTACGGTAAGACCGTCTTCTAACATTAGTACTTTTATTGCTGGTAAAGATCTGCCGTTGGAGCAAACTATCGCTAATATGTCGGCAATTTTGGCAGACCTAGGTATTAAAATTGAAATTGCGTCATGGCGCAATATCGTGCCAAATGTCTGGTCCTTGCATATTCGCGATGCGCATTCACCGATGTGTTTTACAAATGGTAAGGGAGCGACCAAAGAAAGCGCGTTGGCATCAGCCTTGGGTGAATATATCGAAAGGCTCAGTAACAACCATTTCTACGCTGAAGCTTATTGGGGTGAAGATATTGCCAACGCAGACTTTGTTCATTACCCGAATGAACGCTGGTTCGAACCAGGACCTGAGGATGTGCTGCCGATTGAAATTCTCGATGAGTACTGCCTGCCGATCTACAATTCCGATGGTGAGTTGCGTGGCTCACATCTAATCGATACTAATTCTGGCAATGTGCAGCGCGGTATTTGTTCGCTACCGTATGTGCGACAATCTGATGGGGAGGTGGTATATTTTCCTTCCAACCTAATCGAAAACCTGTTTGCCAGCAACGGTATGAGTGCGGGTAATACGTTGGCGGAAGCACAAGTGCAATGTCTGTCTGAGATTTTTGAGCGAGCGGTAAAACGTGAAATCTTAGAAGGCGAAATCACCTTACCCGATGTGCCTTATGACGTGCTGTCTAAATTTCCCGGCATCATGGCAGCCATTCAAGGTTTAGAGGTACAGGGTTTTCCGGTTTTAGTAAAAGATGCATCAATGGGCGGGATATACCCAGTAATGTGCGTTAGCCTGATGAATCCGCGCACGGGTGGTGTGTTTGCATCGTTCGGCGCTCATCCCAGTTTTGAGGTGGCGCTTGAGCGTAGCCTCACAGAATTGCTTCAAGGTCGTAGTTTTGAAGGTTTGAACGATTTGCCTCGCCCCACTTTTGAAAGTAACGCAGTTACTGAGCCAAATAACTTTGTCGAACACTTTATTGATTCCAGTGGAATCGTGTCATGGCGCTTTTTCAGTGACAGAGCGAATTATGAGTTTGTTGAGTGGAATTTTTCCAGTGACAGTGAAAACTCTAATGCCGAGGAAGCCGTAACCTTATTCAACATCCTTAAAAATATGGGCAAAGAGGTTTACACTGCGACATATGACCAATTGGGTGCCGTGGCCTGCAGGATTTTGGTGCCTGGCTATTCGGAAATTTACCCAATCGACGAGTTAATTTGGGATAACACCAACAAGGCGCTGTTGTTTCGCTCTGATATTCTGAACTTGCATTGTCTGGACGATGCCAATTTGGCATCACTGCTTGAGCGTTTAGATAACAATGACCTTGATGAATACTCTGATATTGCCACCTTAATTGGCATAGAATTTGACTACAATACAGATTGGGGGCAATTGACAGTTCTCGAGTTAAAACTGCTGATTCATCTCGTGCTAAAGCAATTTGAAGAGACTCATGAGTTGATCGGAGCCTTCCTCCAATACAACGACAATACCGTCGAACGCGGATTGTTTTATCAGGCTTTGAGCGTGGTGCTTGAGGTGCTGCTTGATGACGAATTGGAATTGGATGACTATGCCGTCAACTTTCGTCGCATGTTTGGTCATGCTCGTATGGATGCTGTCATGGGGTCAATTGACGGCACGGTTCGGTTTTTCGGATTGGCGCCAACGAGTATGAAGCTGGAGGGTCTTGAAAGGCACCGCCGCCTTATTGACAGTTACAAAAAAATATATCAGGCGCGATCTGAGCTAGCGGAATGATATGTTTTTGGGTTAAATATTTTTAAGAGCGAGTCAGTACTGACGGAGCCGTTTCTATGTTGCAAAGAGAGTTCCAATGACGAAAATTAGACTTATAATTTTTAAATTCTGAGTTCTCAGTCAAAAATAAATAGATGTAAATAGATAAAAGTGCTAGGGTCGGACTCGGCACTGAATAAATAGTATCGTTGTTAACCTTCTCAAGAGCTTATTGATCACTTAATAGTATTCATGTGCACGCAATCAACCGATACGGACCTGCCGTCAAACCGGACATTTGGATATTTTTTTTCCGCTTTATTCGCGGCAATCGCTTTTTATTTATTTGCTAAAAATCAGAGTGTTGTGGTCTATGTTGGCTTAATCACACTGACGGTTCTACTCTCAGTTGCCGCCACATTTAAGCCCGATTTGTTACTACCTCTTAATCGACTTTGGATAAGGTTTGGACATTTGCTGGGTAAAATCATCAGTCCAATTATCATGGGTGCTATTTACTTTGGCTTGTTCGTCCCCATGGGTCTGGTGATGAGGGTATTCGGGAGAGATGAGCTTCGGTTACGCATCAAACCATGTCAAACGTACTGGAGACCTAAAGAGGTAAAGGGTTTGAATGATGACTCGTTCAATAATCAATTTTAAATAGAACCTCTCATGATCGAAATATTAAAAGAGTTGTGGCGTTTCTTAAGTGTTCGGAAAAAACTCTGGATGACACCAATCATCACTGTGATGCTTCTTCTTGGAGGGTTGTTACTTCTAGCGCAGGGCTCAGTAGTAGCCCCTTTCATATACACGCTGTTCTGATTTCAGACAACTTTTCGGACATGTATATCTTAGGAATTTCCGCTTTCTATCATGACAGTGCTGCCTGTTTGCTTCAAGATGGTCAAATCATTGCCGCTGCACAAGAGGAACGTTTCACTCGTAAAAAGCACGATGCCCGATTTCCAAGCAACGCGATTGAATATTGCTTGCGCGAAGGAGGGTTGGATGCCAGTGAGATTGACAGCGTAGTTTTTTATGAAAAACCGTTCGTAAAATTCGAGCGGCTATTGGAAACCTACTTTGCCTTTGCGCCCAGAGGTTTTAAAAGTTTTGCATCGGCAATGCCGTTTTGGATTAAAGAGAAGTTATTTCAAAAAAGTCAGTTAATCAAGGGACTCTCTCAAACTTTAGATATTTCAATCAATTGGGGTGAGCGTTTGTTATTCTCGGAACATCACCTATCACATGCCGCTAGTGCTTTTTATCCTTCTCCGTTTGATGATGCTGCAGTTCTTACCATTGACGGTGTGGGTGAGTGGACGACGACTTCTTGGGGTGTTGGTTCTGGTAAGGAACTCAAACTTATCAAAGAAATACACTTTCCCCATTCATTGGGATTGTTGTACTCAGCATTTACTTATTACACAGGATTTAAGGTTAATTCTGGCGAGTATAAAGTCATGGGTCTTGCTCCCTATGGGAGGCCCATATACGCGGATTTAATCAAAGAGAAACTTATTCATATCGCAGCCGATGGCAGTTTTCAGATTGATATGACGTACTTTGAATATGCCACTGGACTGACAATGACGAATAAAAAATTTCATACGCTCTTCGGTGGTCTACCACGTGCTCCGGAGGCTAGGGTGACACAACGCGAGATGGACTTGGCGGCTTCTGTTCAAAAAGTAACTGAAGATGTCATTTTGCTTATCGCAAAAAATATAGCCCAAGAAACTGGTCAAAAGAATTTATGCCTCGCTGGAGGAGTTGCTCTTAATTGCGTGGCTAACGGTCGTTTAGTTCAAGAGAAGATATTTGATCACATATGGATTCAACCGGCAGCTGGTGATGCGGGCGGGGCGCTGGGTGCTGCGCTGTCGGCATGGTATTTGCATTTTGCTAAGGAGCGTAGTCCTGTTTCGCATCGTGATGGTATGTTGGGTTCGTATCTCGGTCCATGTTTCACGGATGAGGAAATTGAGGCTCAATTAGTCGAGAGTGGCGCTACGTTTCACAGGTACCAAGGAGATGAATTTTTAGATACTGTCACAGACGCTTTAACTGACGAAAAAGCTGTGGGTTGGATGCAAGGCCGAATGGAGTTTGGTCCAAGGTCTCTGGGTGCGCGCAGTATACTTGCCGATCCTCGCTCGCCGACGATGCAAAAAAAACTAAACCTCAAGGTCAAATACCGAGAGAGCTTCCGCCCTTTTGCGCCAAGTGTTCTGCGAGAGTATGCGAAGGATTGGTTTGAGTTCGAAGGGGACAGTCCATATATGTTACTCGTGGCTGGTGTGGCTGAGGCAAAACGTCGTGTGATGACTCAGGAAGAGGAAGACTTATATGGAATCGCCAAGCTTAACGCCTTACGATCTGTGGTACCAGCTGTGACACATGTTGACTACTCGGCACGTTTACAGACAGTGCATCTCGATACCAATCCACGGTATCACGCACTAATTTCTAAGTTTTATAAAAAGACAGGCTGCCCGATGTTGGTGAATACGTCATTCAATGTTCGGGGAGAGCCGATTGTCTGCACTCCCGCAGATGCATTTAAATGTTTCATGGGTACTGATTTGGATGTGCTGGCAATAGGTAGTTATGTGCTCTTCAAAGAAGAGCAGGTTGGTGTACCTCGATCAAATTATGAAATTCAATATGAACTCGATTAGTGATTCTTACAATAGCTTTTTATCTGCATTTATTGTTAGATCTTCAAGTAACTCGTCACCTGTGCTCACAGTGATGCAAGTCAGCATGCTCAACCGCTTCTTTCCTAAGGGCCATATTGCGCGCTGATGAAGGTGCAGTCATCGCTAATGGGTTTGTAAAAGACGTAATGTCGCAGACTGAAGTGGTGTTTTCTGAATTTTATTCTTCCTGCAACCAAGGTGGAACTGAAACCACACCTGCACTCTAATCCTAGATGAATTTTATAAGAATCGCTCTACTTAACTGCGATATGATAGCTTCCTAGGATTTTATGTGACCGCGTAAAATAATGCTGCGCACCTCTAGCAGGATGGGCGGGTTAACTTAGTTTTTATAAAGGGAGTAATCCGGTATGGCTGGTAGTAAAGAGATGGACATTGTTTATACGATAGTGGATGAGGCGCCTGAGCTCGCGAGTGGTTCGTTTTTGCCTATCATTCAAGCGTTCTCGTCGCATGCAAATATCACGGTCGGAACTAAAGATATTTCTCTAGCCGGGCGAATACTTTCTATTTTTCCTGAAGCTCTAGCTGACTCACAGCGCCAGTCCGATGACCTCGAGGAGCTTAGTGGGATGGTCACGGGCCCATCAGCAAATATCATTAAGTTACCGAATATTTCTGCTTCCGTGCCACAACTTAAAGCTGCGATTGCTGAGTTGCAGCAACAAGGTTTTGGTATTCCAGATTACGCAGACGAGCCAACTACTGATGCCGAGAAAGGCGTGCGTAAAAAATATGACTCATTAAAAGGATCGGCGGTTAATCCTGTTTTAAGAGAGGGAAACTCTGACCGTCGTTCTACCAAGGCTGTAAAAGAGTTTGCTAAAGCCAATCCCCATTCTATGGGTATTTGGAAGAAGACATCGAAGACGCACGTCGCCTCAATGCCATCTAACGATTTTTATGCGAATGAGAGCTCTGTGACTATTGATTCAGGTCAGGTCGGCAACGCTAGAATTGAGTTTGTGCCTTTTGAAGGAGAGGTACTAACGTTAAAAGATAACCTCTCATTAAGTAATGGCGCCGTAGTTGATGCGACTTTCTTAAGTATAAAAACGCTTCGTGGTTTTTTACAGACCGAGATTGAAAACGCAAAAAAAAATGGAGTGCTTTTCTCAATACATCTTAAGGCTACGATGATGAAGGTCTCTGACCCCATTCTGTTTGGCCACGCAGTGTCTGTTTTTCTTGATCCTATCTTTGATAAGTACGCTCAGAAGTTCAAGGATCTAGGCGTTAGCCCGAATGCGGGTCTTGGGGATATTTTGACTCGTTTGGCTGATGAGGTCGAGATTCTCAGCGAGATCAATGTTTGCTTAGCGACTCGTCCAGCTTTGTACATGGTGGACAGCAATAAAGGAATAACGAACTTACATGTGCCCTCCGACGTTATCATTGACGCTTCTATGCCTGCCGTAATAAAAGCCGGTGGTAAAGGATGGGGACCAGATGGCAACGAATATGACGTTAAGTGTGTGATCCCAGATAATTGTTATGCGCCAGTTTATGATGAAACCATCAATTACTTCAAAGAAACAGGGGCGCTCGATCCTTCGAGCTCTGGTGCTGTTGCTAACGTAGGCTTAATGGCGCAAAAAGCGGAAGAGTATGGTTCGCACCCCACTACTTTCGAAATACCTGCGGATGGTGTGATTCGAATGTTTGCAGCAAATGGTGATTTGCTTCACGAACACTCTGTGGAGCGGAACGATGTGTGGCGCGCTTCAGTCACGCAGAAGGCAGCTATTGAGGGTTGGATTAAATTAGCAATTTCGAGGCAGCAAGCAACTCGATCTCATGCCGTATTCTGGCTTGATGCTTCAAGACCTCATGATGCCCAAATTCTGGCTTATGTGAAGCCGATCTTAGAGTCTGCAGGGGCAATAGAGAACTTTGACATTTTAGCACCTAGAGAAGCAACTCGGACCACCTTAGAAACCATTCGCAAAGGTGATAACTCTATTTCCATTACAGGTAATGTCTTAAGAGACTATTTGACCGATTTGTTTCCTATTTTGGAACTTGGAACTTCTGCGAAGATGCTCTCCATTGTTAAATTGATGAATGGTGGGGGTTTGTTTGAAACAGGGGCAGGAGGTTCGGCCCCCAAGCACGTACAACAGTTACTTGCTGAAAATCATCTACGATGGGATTCGTTGGGTGAATTTTGTGCTCTAGCTGAAAGTCTCATGTTTTACGCGGATACTTCTGGAAACCAACGTGCAAAGATTTTGGGGCAAGCTGCTGAAACTGCAACACAACAAATCTTAAACAATAACCGTTCTCCATCTCGAAGAGTTGGAGAGGCGGATAATCGTGAGAGTCATTATTACTTTGCAATGTATTGGGCAGAAGCTCTAGCAGAACAATCCGATGACAAAGAGGTGGCTTCGCAATTTAGAGAGGTCTTTGATAGTTTAAAATTGAACGAACAAAAAATTATTGATGAACTCCGCAGTGTGCAAGGTAGAAAAGTAGATATTGGCGGCTATTATCATCCTGACGTCAAAAAAGTAGCTCAGGTCATGAGACCCAGCGTGACATTTAATTCAATCATCAACGCTGTTTAATTGTTTGAAGAAAGGGTTCAGTGGATATGACTGCAACGGGAAAACGAGTAATACTTTCAAGTAGACCTGTTGGTTTACCGACACTGGATAATTTCAATCTCGAGTCATTTTCTACGTCGTCTCTTATTGGGGGTCAGGTACTTGTCAAAATCGCGCATTTCTCACTTGATCCATACATGCGTGGACGTATGGATGATGCCCGATCTTATGCGCCACCAATTCAAATTGGGAGCGTCATGGAAGCGGGAGCGGTAGGCTGTATTGAAGCCAGTGCTTGTGAGGGGCTCGAAGTGGGAGACTGGGTTTATGGTCGCATGGGATGGGCCGACTTGGCAGTAGTTGAAGGTGCATTAATTCAAAAACTTCCTATTTCAATAGAACCGAAATCTCTGGCGCTGGGAGTGCTTGGCATGCCCGGTTTTACGGGTTGGTGGGGTTTAACTCAGCATGGCAAACCTAAAGCAGGCGAGACACTCGTAGTTGGCGCTGTCACGGGACCTGTTGGGTCAATGGTTGCGCAACTTTCGAAACAACTTGGTCTTAAGACAATAGGCATTGCAGGATCTGAAGAGAAGTGTGCCCTGGCTGTTGATAAGTTTGGCGTTGATCATTGTTTGAACCACAAAAACTTTGATACGCCGGAAGCACTTAGTGCTGCGCTTAAGACGGTTACCCCTAAAGGTGTTGATATTTATTTTGAGAATGTCGGTGGAAAATTATTTGAGGCTGTTATTCCAAGGATGAATGAGCATGGCCGTATCCCGGTTTGTGGAATGATCAGCTGGTATAACGATGGAGCGATGGGAGCTGGTGCCCGAACAGAAACCTTATCAGCGCCATATCTGTGGCGAAATATTCTGGTTCGTAAGCTCTCGGTGAATGGTTTTATTATTTCTGATCATTGGTCAAATTATCTGCACTTTGTGCGTGAAGTTGAGCCGTTAGTCGCTTCAGGTACGCTTAAGTATCTTGAAGACGAGGTGGTAGGGATTGAGAAGGCCCCCAGCGCTTTTATTGGCTTATTACAAGGGCATAATTTGGGCAAGCTGGTCGTAGCGGTCTGACGCAGTTTGGATCCTTCTGTTTTGTCCAATAACGATCATGTCTTCATGCGGCAAGCTTTAATGCTAGCTAAAGAAAGTGCCCTTAAAGGAGAGGTGCCCATCGGTGCTGTTTTAGTCAAAGATGGACAGGTAATCAGTCAATCTGGCAATTCTCCAATTTCGTCATTAGATCCCACTGCCCACGCTGAGGTCACGACACTACGCCTAGCAGCAAATATTTTAAGAAATTATCGACTTGTAGGAACAACGTTATACTCTACGTTAGAGCCTTGCGTCATGTGTGCAGGGGCTATCATGCACGCAAGAGTCTCTCGGCTGGTTTTTGGAGCGTATGATCAAAAGTCGGGGGCATGTGGCTCAGTAATTGATTTATTTGAGCACGAAAAATTAAACCACCACACTTCGGTTCTAGGAGGTGTAATGCCTGCCGAGTGTACGGCAGTGTTACAAACATTTTTTAAAAATCGACGCTGAAATAATGTTTTTAAATATAAATATCAAACATCAAACGCTCAGCATAAGTGACGTATCTAATGAGCCCTTAATCAAAAGTTATCAAGTATCAACTTCCAAGTTCGGCGTTGGGGAGACGTATAACAGTTTTAAAACGCCGAGAGGAATGCATTGTATTCGAGCAAAGATTGGTGAAGACCAGCCGATTAACACAGTGTTCTTTGCGCGCAGACCCACCGGCGAGATATTTAGTACCTCTTTGCAGAACATGTATCCAGATCGTGATTGGATATTAACCCGAATACTTTGGTTGTCGGGAAAGGAAGTGGGGATCAATCGATTGGGCACGGTAGATACTATGCGCCGATACATTTATATTCATGGATGCCCCGATGGGACTCAGTTAGGAACGCCGGGTTCGATAGGATGTATTCGTATGGCTAATGCAGACATTATTGAACTGTTTAACCTAGTTTCTCCGGGTGATACGGTGATCATTAGTTAAGCGCAATGAAGAAATCTTAAATGAGGTTAATTGGGAAAGTATCAATTATTACCGATGCGGGTCGAGGAATCGGTCGTGCCACAGTAAATAAATTCTTGGCTGAATAAAGTTGTTATTGAAGTTGGTGGTGGAGCGACAATATAAAAAATCTAGTAAGTAAGCTTTTCATTTGATAATTCCGGTAGTTGTATGGAATTCTCAGGCTTAAATCCTTTTTTCTTGTGCTCAACAACGACTGTTGTGAAGATTCCACCGCGCACATAAAAGCGCGCAGTGAGCCGCATGAATTTTGGTTTTGTCAGGGTCGCTAGATCATTTAGAATTTGATTGGCAATAGCCTCATGAAATGCTCCTTTATCCCTGAACGATACCGTGTAAAGCTTAAGGCTTTTGAGCTCTACACATTTTTTATCGGGCAAATAATCTAAGTAAAGCGTTGCAAAATCAGGTTGTCCTGTTTTTGGACACAGGCAGGTAAATTCTGGGATTTGCATCCGTATCCAAAAATCATTTTTCGGCGCTGGGTTTGGAAATGTTTCAAGCAAGTGGTTGGCAGATTTTGGCATTCTTAAATGAGTTTATTAAGCTAAAATAGACGTTATGGGTGTGTGAGACTGAATTACAATTTTGCATATCTGAGATTATAACGATTTCAACGGATATTATTTTGCGCCTGACTCATATCAAATTAGCCGGTTTCAAATCTTTTGTAGATCCTACGCATATCCCTGTTCCAGGACAGTTAGTCGGCGTCGTCGGTCCAAATGGGTGCGGTAAGTCCAATGTGATTGATGCTGTTCGATGGGTGCTTGGTGAGACGTCAGCGAAACAGCTTCGTGGTGAGAACATGCAGGATGTTATTTTCGCTGGCTCGAGCGACCGTAAACCTATGTCTCGAGCAAGTGTCGAACTGATTTTTGATAACAGTGCCGGCAAAGTTACTGGAGCGTGGTCTCAATATTCAGAAATTTCAGTGAAACGTGTTCTCGAAAGCGAAGGGGCGTCTTTCTATTACCTCAATAATCAACACGTCAGGCGACGTGATGTCGCTGATATTTTTCTAGGGACTGGGTTAGGTGGCAAAGGATACGCCATCATCGAGCAGGGCATGATTTCTCGAATAATCGAGGCTCGCCCAGATGATATGAGGTTTTTTTTAGAAGAGGCCGCAGGCGTTTCTAAGTATCGCGAGCGCCGCCGAGACACTGAGTTACGTCTTGACGATACCAGAGAAAATCTCTCTCGCCTAGAGGATATTCGGTCTGAACTGGATAAACAGCTGCGAAAGCTTGAGCAGCAGGCTCATCAGGCCGAGAAGTTTCATGAGTACGAAAGCAAATTAAAAGAAACGCAGCAGCACGTGTGGTACCACAGTCAGCGAGAGGCTGATAAAAAAAGAGTCGATGTTGAGACGCAAATCAAAGAAATATGTACCAAGATTGAAAAAGAGACCGCGGTATTACGGAAGACAGAGTCCGAACTTGAGAAATTGAAAATTTCACGTGACGAGAGTGCTTCTGCAGTTAATGAAGTTCAAGGTTCGCTCTACGCGATAAACTCCGCGATTGCTCGAGTCGAACAGAGCATCGAGTACATCAGGGAGAATCGAAAAAGAACACAGCAACAGCTCAGCAATATTGATGTGACTTACAAACAAGAGCGTCTTAATTTGTTAGTCCTAGAGCAGTCATTTTGGAATGCTCGGAAAAATATACTGAGCGTGCGTTTTGATCAAAACCGAACTTTATTACATATGGAGAACAATAAGAATCAGCTGCCAGAAATAGAGCAGTGTTTTATCATTGCCCAGTCAACTGTAGATGCTCAAATAAAGTTAATTTCTGAGCTGCAAAATCAATTAAACCTAAATAAGACACAGCAGACACATGCTGCGGATGTCTTGGCTCAACTCGCGAATAGGAAAGCCAGGTTGGATAAGGAACGGCTCGATCTGAGCGCGCCAGACGCACGTAAAGCTGAGTCGATGGATTCATCTATCAAGCAATTAACGGGTTTATTAACTGACCGAGCGAACTCATTATTAAAGTCGGAAGCAAAGCTCATCCAATTGGAAAAAGAAAAAGAAACTGCCGCAACTAATTTAGATGAAAAGAGAAACGTTTCTTCTGAACTCAATGCAAAGAAAAAAGCCTTAAGTGACCTGCAGGCACGGGTCTCCCAGTCAGATCGTTTGAGAGAATGGTTAGATCAAAGCGGATTTAACAGTGATGATCGATTATGGGAATTGCTCCGAGTTGAAGAAGGTTGGGAGGATGCTGTTGAGGCGGTTCTGCGGGAGCGGCTGATGTCAATTGCCACCGTTGACCTTGGCACTATTACTTTTGAGGAGGCCAATAAGCCACCATCTAAAGTCTCGTTCTTTAATAAATACTTCGCTCATAACGAGAGACTCACTTTGACGTCGGAATTGAAATCATTGGCAACTGTCGTTCAAGCAAATGATGACTCTACCGCAAACCTTATGAAGCTTTGGTTATCGCACGTCTTTATTGCGGAATCGGATGCTGAGGCACGCTTATTGATGGGTCAATTAACCTCTGGACAGATGTGCATCACGAAAAGAGGGGATTTATACTACCCCGGTGGTGTTGCTCTTTTTGCTCCTGATCAAGAGGTGCATGGCGTGCTTGCACGACAACTTGAAATTGAGAAGCTCGATCAACTTGCCGAAATTGCGCAAGTGGCGGTCGACAGTGCTTCAGAAAAATTGCAGATGGTCACAGAGGCAGTTAACATACTTAAAGGTGAAATGGGTAGCGCACGACAAAGCTACGTGGACCTGAAAGAGAAACTTCATCACGAGCAAGTTGATTACCTGCGGCTGACAGATCTCAACCAGCACACCGTCGAGCGTTTGGCGCAGATAAATGCTGAACTCCTTGAAGTGAATGGGTTTAACGTAGGCGAGCAGGCGCGGTATACGAGCGCGACGGCTAACACAGAAGATTTAGAGATAAAACTTAAGTCTGCCTCTGGATCGCTACACGAACTGGCTGCCGAGCTTCAGTTGTCCAGTGAACAGAGGAATCGGAAACTTGAAGAAATCAGCAATCTCAATACAATGTATTCTGAGCACTCGTTTGAGTATCGATCATTATCAAATAAAATCAATGATTTAACAGAGAATATTCGTCAAGTTTACCAATTATTTATTCGATTGGATACTCAGAAAAATGAGCTAAACCAACAAGTTAATCGTGAGTTAGAAGGAGAGCAGTCGTCAGAGCTTCAAATGCACTTAGCGCATCGTGTTGAGATCGAGGAAAAGCTTAACGCCGCTCGCGAGATCCTATCTAGTTGGGATATACAGTTGAGAGCCGGTGAACAACTGCGACAAGAAACAGATCGAGGGCTTCAGCCTTTGCGTGACTTAATTAATACTATGAACCTAAAGGAGCAAGAATATCGACTCACTCGTGATGGCTATGTGCAGCAACTAACTGAATCGAATGCGGACAAAAACTTGCTGCAATCGATCGTGCCTGTAGACTTCGATACGGCTATCGCGCAGGCTTCAATATCGCAGTTACAGCGGAAGATAGCTAACCTCGGTGCGATTAATTTGGCTGCAATGGACGAACTCATAGGATCCAAAGAACGTAAAGGATATTTAGATTCACAATTAGAAGATCTATTAGAAGCTGTCGCCACCTTGGAGAATGCGATACGCAGTATTGACAAAGAAACCCGAGAGCGACTGTCTAAAACGTTTGATCAGGTCAATCAACAATTCGGAGAAATGTTCCCAGCACTGTTTGGGGGTGGTGAGGCCCGCTTGGTGCTCACTGGTGAAGAAATCCTTGATGCTGGTGTTGAGGTCATTGCTCGCCCCCCAGGGAAAAGAAACGTCTCAATCCATCTTTTGTCCGGAGGTGAAAAAGCACTCACCGCACTATCGCTTGTATTTTCCTTGTTCCAGCTTAATCCAGCGCCATTTTGCTTACTTGACGAGGTTGACGCGCCACTCGATGATAGTAATACAGTGAAATACTGCGACTTAGTAAAGAAAATGTCGAAGAGTACGCAATTTTTGTTCATCACACATAATAAAATCACCATGGAGATGGCGGAGCAGTTAATTGGTGTCACCATGCAGGAGCAAGGTGTATCAAGAGTGGTCGCTGTTGATATTGAAGAGGCTATGAAATTGAATGAAGACGTGGCAGTCTAATTACGAGTCATACGTAACTCAACTTTGAGGTTATGGAGTTTCTGAATGAGTGAATTGCAGATCTATTTGTTATCGCTAGGGGGAGTAATCATCCTCAGTGTTGTAATCATGAATCAGGTTCAGGAACGTCGATTCAAGTCTAGATTGAATCAACAATCGCATGAATTAGGGCATGACCCCTTGTTAGATTACTTTGACGATCCTGAGCCCGGTATTGTGATTGACAAGATAACCGAAGTGATTTCAGTTGCAGATCCAGTGGATCCGCCATTATTTCAAGGCGATTTTCAGGACGTAGATAGTGGGTTAAGTTTAGAATTACTCGATCCAGCCATTACCTTTGAAATTAAAATAAGTGCGGTGGACGGGCTATGCGTCAGCGCCACCGGTCGCTTGCAAGAGGTCCTCGAGACGATTCCAAAGCGCCATCAGGTTTGGGGAAGCACTCTAAAACATAAGAAACCCATTGTAGTATCCAACCCCGACTCGATGTTCGACCAATTGCTAATCGTTGTGCAACTCACAGATAGGAATGGCCCTTTGAGCCGTGATCAAATTGAGAGGATTGCGACAGATATTTACGCAGAGACGGTACCGACTGGCGCTATTGCAACGCAGATTAAGCCAGATGAAGAAGCTAATCGAGCTCTTAAGCTAAAGGACTTTAGTGATGAAGTTGATTCGCTGTTTGGTCTAACAATAGAACGTTCCAGAGAATCCTTAATGTCTGGCGAGGAAGTGCTTAGTTTGGCCTTAGCTTTAGGTATGAGACTAAATCAGCGTGGCGTGTTTGTCATGAAGGACGAGGGTAGAGAGTTATTCACACTTGAGAATAGAGATACAACACCCTTTGTGGAGGCGCAACTTAAAGGTCAGGAAATTTTAGGGATAACGTTTCTCTTAGACGTGACCACCGTTTCTGATGTGATCAGAACCTTTAACAAAATGGCTGGAGTCGCCAAACAATTTGCTGATGCGATGAATGCCAGCATTTGCGATGACAACAGCCAGGTAATCAGTGAATCAGGCTTAGATATAATCAAGCAGCAGTTAGGTAAGATAAATCAGCGCATGGAGGAGCAAGGAATTCTCCCGGGATCTTTGGCTGCTAAGCAGTTATTTTCGTAATGAGTGATGAGTATGCGATGATAAAAAGTCGTGCTGACTGGTTACGAAGCACGCTGAATCAGGCAAACCGAGAGTACTACGGGCTGGACAACCCTAGCCTCCTAGATTCTGAATATGACCGATTTTTTCAAGAACTAATCGATATAGAGCAACAGCATCCTGAATTTAAAAATGATGACTCACCGACGCAAAGAGTCGGCTCAAAACCTTTGGTGTCATTTGAGAGTGTAGCCCACTTAACACCAATGTTATCAATTAATAATGCGATTGATGCTATTGATATACAACAATACGATCGGCGAATTCGAGATTTACTCAATAGCGGTGACTCGGATATTACGTATTTTGCGGAACCTAAATTTGATGGGTTAGCCATTAGTCTTCGATATGTCGATCGGGTGTTAGTGCAGGCAGCTACGAGGGGCGATGGCAATACTGGAGAACAAGTCACAGAGAACATTCGAACGATACGGTCTGTTCCTCTAGTACTGTCAGCGCGCGCGTCCGATTACCTGGAAGTACGGGGTGAAGTTGTGATGATGAAACATGATTTTGCTGACCTGAATAGTCGACAGATAGATCTTGGAGAAAAGATTTTTGCAAATCCGCGTAATGCTGCAGCTGGATCATTAAGGCAGTTAGATTCTAAAATTACCGCAACAAGAAAATTATCTTTTTTTGCCTATGGTCTTGACGAATCTAATACCACATCACCCAGAGTTGTATCTCAGTATGACTTGGCAAGTCGTTTAAAAGAATATGGGTTTTCAACATCCAAATTAAGCGATGTGGTTTATGGTCTGACGGGAATTCAGAAATTTTTTGATCACGTGCAAAAAGTACGTTCTGAGTTAGATTATGAAATTGATGGAGTCGTCTATAAAGTCAATGCCCTAGTGGATCAGCAGAAATTAGGGTTTGTCTCACGCGCCCCTCGATATGCAATCGCATATAAGTTTCCACCTCAAGAAGAGATTACAAAACTTGTAGATATTGAGGTTCAAGTGGGCCGGACCGGGGCACTCACGCCGGTCGCTCGCCTAGACCCTGTTCGTGTTGGAGGTGTGGTAGTCACAAACGCTACCCTTCATAATGAAGACGAAATTCTTAGAAAAAACATCAAGATAGGTGATTATGTGATTGTCCGTCGTGCGGGAGACGTAATCCCAGAGGTGGTGCGCCCTGTACTGGACCGAAGAGCTAGAGTAAAAGTAAGAGACTTCTCCATGCCTTCTTCATGCCCAGTATGCGGTGGTGGTGTATTCAAAGAGGCGAGTGAGAGCGTCTATCGCTGTATATCTGGCATGCGATGTCGCGCCCAAAAAGCACAAGCAATCTGGCATTTTTGCTCTCGAAAGGCTATGAATATTGATGGTATTGGTGAGAAGCTGATTGATAAACTCGTTGAAAAACAGTTTGTCGAATCTTTTGCGGATCTCTATGAATTAAAACAAGAGGCGTTAGTTAGTTTAGAGCGCTTGGGCCAAAGGTCTGCAATGAATATCTGTGGCGCTATTTTCAATTCACGCGCAACTACATTTAATCGTTTTATCTACGCTCTTGGTATCCGTAATGTCGGTGAACAAACGGCTAAAGATCTGGCCTTCCATTTCCAAACGCTCGAACGGCTTAAAGCTGCGACTGAGGAAGCTTTAATTCAGATTCCTGACGTCGGCCCAATCGTTGCAAAAAGTATTAAAGCATACTTTAACGATGCGTATCACAATCAAGTTATCGATCGCTTAATCAGGCTCGGTGTGCATTGGGGTGCTGCTGAGCGGCTAATCAAAAGTAGCTCTTTCGCCAACAAAAAATTTGTCTTGACCGGAGGACTGGATAAGTTTTCTCGTGATGAAGCTCGTTATGAAATTGAATCTCGGGGTGGCGTCATTACAGGCGCCGTTTCAAAGAATGTGGATTATGTAATATTAGGTGTTAAACCTGGATTAAAGCTTAAAAAAGCAACTGAGTTAGGGATTAAAACTTTAGATGAATCCGAGTTTATTACGTTTCTGGAATTAAATGATGAATAAAAAAATTAATGCAGCAGTATTTCCAGTCGCCGGTCTTGGTAGTAGGTTTTTGCCAGCAACAAAGGCTACACCTAAAGAAATGTTACCTATAGTTGATAAACCCCTGATTCAATATGCTGTAGAAGAGGCGTTTGATGCGGGTATCAAAAAAATGATTTTTGTCACGGGTCGCAATAAACGTGCGATTGAGGATCACTTCGATTCTGCCTATGAATTGGAGACAGAACTCGCGTTAAAAGAAAAGCACGAGCTTTTGACAATTGTACAGTCGGTAGCGCCTAAGGGAGTTGAGTTTGTCTACGTCAGACAATCTAAGGCTCTTGGTTTGGGGCACGCAATTTTGTGCGCAAAGCCCGCTTTGTCGGATGAGCCTTTTGCTGTTTTGCTCGCTGATGATCTCATTAGAAGTTCGATTGGAGCACTCCAACAACTAATCATGGCCTCTGACGGAACTAATCGGCCAATTATTGGTTTGGAAGAGATCCAGCCTCATCAGACAAGTGCCTATGGCGTGATTTTGATTCGCGAGCCTATGGGCAAACACGTTATTGCCTCAAACCTTGTTGAAAAGCCCAAACCAGAGAACGCTCCATCTAATTTAGGCGTGGTAGGACGATATATTCTTCCCTACGAAATTTTTGATGTTATTGCAAAATTACCTAATCGATCTGGGGGCGAAATTCAACTCACTGATGCGCTCGCCGTCGTGGCGCAGCGTGATGGTGTGATTGGAGTGCTGCTGGAGGGGCGGCGTTTCGATTGTGGTTCAAAATTGGGGTTTGCTCAAGCCAATATTGAATACGGACTTGAACATCCAGAGATTGGTGAAAATCTTAAGGCATATCTTAAAGCGTTGGTGGGATGATAGAATCACGCCTGATTTTTTATTTATCACAGTCTCAGACGCGTTTGCTTGTGAATTCGGTATGGATGTTAGTGGAATGTGAAGATTTGTTCTGGATATCTACGAATTGAGAAACCATACAGAATTGAGTTATTGAGTTATTGAGTGAATGAGGTTATTCGATGAGTATTAAAGCGGTACTTAAGATGGGGAATCCAACATTATTGGAACGGTCTGACGAGATTCATGAATTTAATACACCAGAGTTGCTTGAATTAATTCAAGATATGAAAGATACGATGACTCATTTAAACGGCGCTGGACTTGCTGCGCCGCAAATTGGAAGACTTAAACGAGTCGTGATCTTTGGTTTTGATAGTAATGCCCGTTACCCAGAAGCAAGCGCGGTACCATTCACTATACTAATCAATCCTACGATACATTCACTTGATCAAATCATGGAAGAGGGGATTGAGGGTTGTTTATCAGTGCCCGGTTTAAGTGGTTCTGTCCCTAGATATAACAATATTAGATATCAGGGTTTCGATCCCTTCGGTATGGTCATCGATCGAATAGTCACTGGGTTTCATGCGCGAGTAGTGCAGCATGAATGTGACCACTTGAATGGAGTTTTATACCCGGCTCGAATAAAAGATTTTACGACGTTTGGTTTTATTGAGTAGCTAGCTTTTTTTGTGTTTTGAACACGCTAAGCTTGTCGATAAGGTCGCTTTGCAGCCTCAAGGCTTCCCGGGAACTGCGCAAGGCATCACCAGAAACTAGGAGAGTATCCTCTACGCGCTCCCCCATCGTATTGATTTTTGCATTCTGGATATCAATACGATACTCCGATAACGTTCGAGCGATGGTATACAGCAAACCACGTCGATCTGCACAGGTAATTTGTAAGTAGTAGTTCAAACCGTTTTCATCCCCTCTAATGCTAACCTCTGGCTTGATGGGGAAATACTTAAGTCGCCGACTTATTCTTCCGCTGATTGGTTTTGGTAGTGATTCTTCAACAATAATGATGGGTAGTTCCTTTTCGATATGTCGGATCATATCTTGATAGTGAATGTCCATTCCAAGATGAGTAAGTACTAGAAACGTATTGAGGTAATAATTATTTCGTGTGGTAAAAACTTTGGCTTCTACAACTGACAATTCAGTGTGCTCAAAAAATCCACAGATCTTAGCAAAGACCAAGGGTTCATCTTGACCATAAATCAAAACTTGTAATCCATCTCCAATGGGAGACAGTCTCGCCTTTACTATGGGTTGTTTGCTATCCATTCGAAAATTAAGAACGCGCGTATGCCATACGATCTCGCTCTCTTCATGGCGGATAAAATAGCTCTCGTCTAATTGATTCCAAAACTTAGTATATGCCTCTTTATGAATGGCGTAGGACGTTAGTCGAGCTTCTGCATTAAACTTTTTTCTCTCAATAAAATTACTTGATCTTTTTGAGTCAACGCTAATATGCTCTAATGCGAGGTGATATACATTCTCTAGTAGTTTACCTTTCCATGCATTCCATACCTTTGGACTTGTTCCTCGTATGTCGGCAACTGTTAGCAAATATAAAGCCTCCAAGCGTCGTTGGGTTTTTACAGATTTGACGAATTCAAGTACAACTGATGGATCTGAAATATCTCTCTTTTGGGCGATAGTTGACATATATAAATGGTTTTCAACCAGCCATACTACTAATTTCATATCCGTAGAGGTTAGACCATGATGTTGACAGAACTTTTTTGCATCCTCCATGCCAAGTTTCGAGTGATCACCTCCTCGGCCCTTGGCAATATCGTGATAAAGACCTGCTATATACAAGGTTTCAGGTCGTTTAAATGATCCCATCAGCTTGCTGCACAAAGGGAACTCGTGTGACATCTCCGGGACTGCAAAACGTCGCAGATTACGCACAACCATCAGTATGTGATCGTCAACGGTATACACATGAAAAAGATCGTGTTGTAACTGTCCGCATATTTTTCCAAACTCAGGTAAGTAACGGCCTAAGACTTCATATAGGTTCATCAATCTGAGTGTATGCGTCAAACCTACCTGTTTTTTAAAAAAACTCAAGAACGTTTTTTTGTTTTGTTGATCGTTCCTAAACTCATCATTGATCAGCTTTTTCGCATGCCAAAGTTCCTTACGTGTTCGTGCAGAGATGCCTCTGATCTCGTGATGTTCGTGTAGCACCGAAAAAAATCGAAGAATACTATGAGGTCTTTTATTAAAAACACTAGGACTTGTAGTTTCAAGAAAACTGTTTCGAATTTGAAAATCCTCATCAATCTTTATCGGATCTGCTTCGCTCTCTCCGTGTATCATCTCCGTAAGGTGTTGTAGTGCGATGGATGACAGAAGACTCACCGATTGAGAGGCCTTAAAGACTACTTGCATCAATTGTTCTGTCTCTGGCTTTGCTTTTGTAGTTCGAAAGCCCAGATCAGCGGCGAGTAGTCGTTGAAAATCAAACAGCAGTCGATCTTCCGTCCGTCCTGCCTTTAAATGTAGGAGTGTCCTAACAAGTGTTAGCGCTCGTTCATGTTTCTCGAGTTGTGCTTGCTCAGCTTTCGAGATTACACCGTTTTCTCTTAGATGCTTCCAAGTGGTGCCGTAGCCAGCTGCTTGAGCAATCCAAAGAACGGTTTGAAGGTCTCGCAATCCTCCAGGGGACTCTTTGAGATTCGGCTCAAGGTTTTGTGACGAATCGTTATAACGACTATGGCGTTGCCGTAGCTCAACGAGCTTTGCGTCGCAGAAACGATGCTTGTCTATATTGCTAACAGCTTGCTTCTTAAATTGAGTGAAGAGCGACCGGGAGCCAATTAAAAATCTCGACTCCATCAAATTTGTTTGCGTCGTGATGTCCTTTTCAGCCTCATTAATACACTCTTTGACATTTCTTACGCTATGCCCAACGTCTAGGCTAAGGTCCCATAGCAAACTAACAAACGCGGCGATCACTGATTGACTTTTTTTGTTTATAGCATCAGGAACAAGAATGAGTAAATCGATATCGGAGAAGGGGAATAAGGTGCCACGCCCATACCCACCCACAGCGATTAATGTCGCGTGCGTTGCCTGCAATTGTTCGTCCCAAAGAGACCTTAGCAGCGCATCAATTTGTCTAGAGTGGCGCTTGAGAAGAGATGCATAATCAGTCTTGCGGTCTAACTGAGAAAATAACCTTTGTTTTTTCTGTTTAATTTGCGCTCTAAGATTTTGAATTTGCGCATCCACCGGTGAAGCCGATTTTGCTTGCGTCATTCGACTTTAAACAATAAACCAGTGGGAGGTAGGGGTGTTCCTTCCGACGTCGTCAGCACTTCAAATCCTGTGTCCGTCACTAACACAGTATGTTCCCATTGAGCTGATAGTTGATGATCTTTAGTCACAATCGTCCAGCCATCGGCCAACTGACGGATGTCTGGCTTTCCTGCGTTGATCATCGGTTCCACTGTAAAAATCATTCCTGGAGCTAGCCTTAATCCCGTCCCAACTTTGCCGTAATGAAGTACTTGTGGATCCTCGTGAAAGGTGGATCCGATCCCGTGTCCACAAAATTCTCGTACAACACTATAGCCGGCGGACTCAGCCATTTTTTGTATCGCAGAACCGATGTCTCCCAAGTGAGCACCAGGCTTAATCTGCGCGATACCCGCCCACATACAATCGAAAGTAAGCGCGACTAAACGACGGCTTTGTATCGTAGGTTCTCCGACATGAAACATTCGGCTCGTATCTCCGTGATAGCCATCTTTAATTACTGTTATATCAATATTAATCGAGTCCCCATTTTTTAATTTTTTAGGTCCCGGAATGCCATGACAAATTACATGGTTAACCGAAGTGCAAACAGACTTGGGAAAGGGCGTATACCCAGGTGGGGCGTAATTCAGTGGGGCCGGAATGGTATTTTGCACATTGACCATGAAATCATGACACAGAGAGTCGATCTCATCTGTGGTAATGCCCGCACGGACCTGAGGTTGTATAAAATCGAGTACTTGAGATGCGAGCCTTCCAGCTATGCGCATTTTCTCTATCTCGTCATCCGTTTTGATTACTACTGACATTGAAGATTATTTTATTTTAGTAGACTGGATAATACCATCGTGGCTAAGCTTTGCGGAAAGAAGAACAGGATTATTGAGCGAAGATATGTGGCCCAGTTTTTAGAATGAGTGCGTCAACACGTTTGTTGATTTGATCGATTGTAGGAAAATCCAGAAGGATCCAATCTAACGTAGCATTCAGTTGGGCATAATTGGGCATTGCTCTCCATCTAAGTAAGGGAGCAGCCGAATGACATGATTTATAACAAGTCGACCCTAGTGGCTCCCAACGCCAACCTTCTGCGCGCACGATGGCATAGATCATCTTCGCTATATGCTCTTGAAGACCTTCGTCTATTAAAGCCTCATAAACAATGCTTTGCACCGCGCGCCAAGGTTTAGTGGCTTGGACTGACTGGCTGTGATAAATGAGCGTGGTTTTTAGATAATCAAACTCCCTGGGCAAAGGTCTGATTTGTCGTATTTCATCGGAGAGTAAATCTAGAGGGATTAAGAGATTTTCCTCCGTGGTCCAGATATCCCCCTGATTGTCGACGTAATCAATGCCTCTAATAAGCTTCACATATTGCGAATGCTCAAGGGTGTCAATTTGTTCAATAACTGGAGCCCCTCTAAATTTTCCAGCATTAACAGGATCGATATAGTTACCCATAAAAACTATAAGCATAAGATATTTTATGAAATTTTTAAATAAAATCATTTAATAATAGCTACTTAGGATATTGAGGGGTCTCTAACTATACAATTCATTACCCGACACTTTACTGCGCCGCAAAACACCAAACCCTTGACTTGTAGTGCAATAGGATTATTATTTTTTTACTGTACCTGAAAAATATAGTTATAGGAGCGACTCGTAGCACACCAGTAGAGCCAGCAACTAGACAGTTAACTGATAGTTTAAATTCTGCACATGATGATATGGGAGGAGCGTTATGGAATTCAATGTTTTACAAGCACACAAAGGGCTTGATAAACAACTTGAGGAGTTAGGATCAGATCCTTTTGACGGCAACAGCGTTGGAACCTCATTGTTTATGACAGGCAACATGGGTCCAAAGATCAAAGAGAAAATGGGAGAGGCTGCTAAGAAGGCTGGCATGTCTCGACGAGATTTTTTTCGGTCATCTCTTGGATTGAGTGCTGCGATGATCGCGGCTAACGAGGTAACCGGAATGAAGTTCTTTGAAGTTGGTGCTGCTGAAGCGGCTGACGCAGCTGCAAAGGGAGAGGCAATTCAGGTTGCTCGCGCAGGTAGCGACTTCGTCGTGGACGTACATACCCACGTGTGTACGCGACCTGGACACTACCAGTTGGGCGTGAATACGACTGAACGTGGTATGTGGTTCGTTCAGTTATTGGATGATCTGGGCAAAGCGTTTGGCATGGAAAACGGCACTCGCGACATGAATATCGCAAATTACGGCAGACTGATTTTAGAGGAGAGCGATACTACTGTTGGTATATTTAATCCATTCGGGTTTCGTGAGGATTACGGCGGGCAAGACATGATCCCAATGGAGTATCAAGTCGGTGTTCGCGACCGATGGCCTGATAACACCATTATGTTGGCTGGTGGTTTAACCCCAAATCAGGGTGTGGATGTAACACTAGAGCGGCTAAACATGTATGCCGACCAATATAGAATCTCTGGATTAAAGCTCTACACATTCGATTCAACTGATAAAAAAGGTTGGTGGTTCGATGATGAAGCATTGGCCTATCCTATTTGGGAAGAGTGCCGGCGCCTGGGTATCAAGAACGTTGGTTGTCATAAAGGTATTCCGTTTGGACAGTTCTACGCACGATACGCACACTGTGAGGATTTCGATGCGGCAGCGGATGATTTCTTGGACATTAACTTTATTGCATACCACTCAGCCTGGCCCTATCACAACGAGCTTGCTGCAATGAAGGGCTTTAAGCCACAAAGAAAGAACCTCTACTCAGAAGTGGGTTCGACCTTTGCGGCAACGGTTACCAGTAGGCCGCTTGAGTGCGCACACGTGATTGGCACGTTGCTTCGTGATCTTGGTCCAGACTATGTTCTTTGGGGCACTGATTCGCTACTTTGGGGTAATCCACAGTGGCAAATTGATGCATTCAGGAGCTTCCAAATCCCTGATGAGCTGGTGGAGGGACATGGATATCCTAAGATTACGCCTGAGATTAGACGTAAAGTTTTGGGGGAAAATGCTGCTAGGATCTGGAATATTGATAAGCAAAAAGCAATGACCGCAAAGGCTGATATTTTAGCTAGCAAGGCATACGCTTAAAGTTTATCTACAAAGGTTAGGTGTGTTCCTTTTTTTAGGAGCACACCTTTTTTTTGCGGAAAGGAAATACGGTGCCAACATACGAATACGCCTGTGACTCATGTCTAGTAATTTACAAAAGCATGCACAGGATGAGTGAAGCTGGCCCGACTACTTGTCGGAACTGCAAGGGAGAGCTCAGGAAGGTGATTTCAGCACCCAGTTTTAATAGCGGCAATCATACAAGTCCAACAGCAGCAAAATATTCGAAAATGTCCAATTCAGAGGAAATTGCTCGGGAACATGAATTACAAAAAGTGTATAAGTCGATTTGGATGCCTGAGGAAGTCAAACACAGCCCGTGGGAAGAGGACGACCACGACCGCTAATGCTGGATACATTGAAGACTTTAAAAACCTTATGGTTTTCGGTTGTACTACTTTGTTTTTGCCCGTGCGCTTACAGCGATATCCCCACGCAAGGCCTAGAGAATTCTGGTGGACTACTAACTACCTCTGAGACGGGTGAGTTATCTTTCACACTGCCCTTCGAAGCGTTAACGTCTGAATTGGGTAAGAAATTTATTAAAGGGCATGAGCAGTTTGAGGAGCCATGGGTGCTCGCGCCATTACCTGGGATTTGGGGGCTCGGCCCGACATTCAATGAGGTTAATTGTGTGGGCTGTCATCCTAACAACAGCAGAGCACGACCAGCTGCTGATCGAGCAGAGGTAGAAAAAGGCAATGTGATTAAGCTTGGCTATCGTCAGCCCAATGGCATCGTATTGCCTGCGCACCCATGGTATGGAGATCAACTGCAAAACAGAGCAGCTGAAAATCGTGTTCCCATAGAAGGAAATGCGACCGTGACTTATAAAGTAATCACTTTTGTATATCCTGATAAAAGTACTGTCAACCTAAAGCGACCTTTAATTGAAATAAAAAACCTTAACTTTGGCGATATAAATGACGCGACACTTGCTTCTATGAGGATTGCTCCGCAAGTGGTCGGACTGGGTCTTCTAGAATGGGTTCTCGATGATTCTTTACTTGAAATCGCCGCCAAGCAAAAAGAGCAAGGGCTCTCCGGGCGGCCGAACTATGTCATAAACTTGGAGACGGAAGAAGTTGTGATTGGTCGATTTGGGTGGAAGGCAGCACAACCTAATTTGAAACAACAAATTTCAGTAGCCTTTCATACAGACATTGGGGCAACCACTTTCTTTTTTCCAGAAAAAAATTGCCCGGAGATCCAAACTGGATGCCGAGAGCTCCCATCAGCCGCAAAGTGTGGTGGGCAAGGCGGTTGTACCGGAAATAAATTCCGACCAGAGGTTTTACCCAGCCGCTTAAGTAATATCACCACCTATTTACAGGCACTTAACATTCCGCAACGTCGCATTAAAGATTTAGGAAAAATTCTAGCGGGGGAGGAATTATTTCACCAAGTGGGGTGTTCAGGATGCCATATACCAACTTTGACAACTGGAAGCAAAGGGCCGATCAAAGAACTTCGGAATATGTCGTTTCATCCATACACAGATTTATTGATCCATGACATGGGAGAAGGACTGGCTGATAATCGACCAGAGGGCTCAGCTGATGGGCAGGAATGGCGGACACCACCGCTTTGGGGTGTCGGGTTACTGCGTAACATTTCTGGTGATTTGGGCTTGCTTCACGATGGACGTGCTGGTTCTATCGAAGAAGCTATTCTTTGGCATGACGGTGAGGCAGCGGTCACTCGTAAACGATTTGCAGATATGTCTAAATCTGAACGTGAGAACATTATCGAGTTCATTGACTCTTTATAAACTTACTTGAATAACCACATGCTGTTTCTCGCGTATGCACATCTACGAGGTTACTTTATTAAAGGTAACAACGCATAATCTTTCTAAGGTATAGATCGCACGTCCGAATCATTCTAGTTGGGAGAGAGATGCATTAGCGTCTTGCTGGATGTAACCTCAAACATCCAGAGCCTGTCGCAAGTAAGGATCAATGTCTCCTTTCCTAAGTAACCACTCTTTATAGTCCTTAGGTAAATCTGCTAACAATACGCCTTTATGTTTTCCAAAAGGCATGGTGATTGGTGTTCTAGCTTTCTCAGACTCAGCATATAAATCTTGCACAGTTTTTACCCCTAGTTGCTGGCAGATGTGGTTTAGGATTACAGCGCAGATGCCCACATCAACGATTGCCGAATGGGCATTTCGTAACTGCTCACGCGCTGTGCTGCGCTCTAAGTAGTAGAGTAGGGCGCTTTGCTTGTGGCTGTCTAAATTAGGCCATAACTTCCGGGCTAAAGATAATGTACAAATACGTTTGACTTCAGGTTTACCAATTACTTCCCAGTCGAAGTCAACGTTATGCCCAATAATAAAGTCCACATGTTCGGGTAGAGCAAAACTTGCCGCTGATGGGCAATCAACCAACTCTTCGTCCATGATGTGATGGACAGCTAATGCGCCTAAGGAAATGCGCTTCCCAGGGTTGTAACGCTGCACAAAAGGGTCAGCAACCGTAAAAGGGTCAATGCTTTCAAGCTCAATCCAAGCAGCTTCTATCAGTATGGGTTCTTTAATATCTGTAGCTTCGATATCAAAAATAATACTTCTGTGCATAGTTTTATTTCCCACAGGTTCGCATCTCAACCGTTATATTTTTTAGGTTGACCATGCACAGACTCAGCTCTCTATCAGTCACTTTCAATTTATCGCGCAAATCTTCAACGTCGTACCTCATTTTGGCATTATCTATCTCCAAGCGTTCTATTTGCTGTATTAAATCTGAAATTGTTACATTCTTACACACCAAAGTTTCTTCGTTACAAGCGGCATGAGAAGGAGTGCTCATTGCTAAAAATATTCCTATTAAAGCGGCCCTCAGTAAGTTATTGCGCGATAATTTGCACCTATGTGGGGTAAGCATTGGTATCTCCTGGTTAGTGACAAAAATAGCCTGTCATAAATTTCACATACTCGTTCCATTGTGAGTAGGCCCATCTTTGTCTGTTAGTTTTGATCTCCTCCGTCTTAATCAAATCAACAGCTCCTGATTTTTTATAATAATCATATGAAAGTTCTCGTATGCGCTCTCCGCGACAATCTATTTCAAAGTGCGTAACAAGGGATTTAACACCTTCGTAAACCTGTGATAACTCTCGTAGTTCAGCAACGAGAAATCGATCTTTAAATTTCTCAACTTGATGCAACTTCCACAGAATCTGATCTCCATTTTCCAGGGTCAATACAGGGGACCAATCATCAGCTTGGGCAGAAGGAGGTGTCACCAGTATGCATGTGATGGATACCGTGAGCATGATCAGATATTTGATCATTTCAACTAACTGCTTCCTTAAAAGGCGAAATTAAGTAGCTAGAAATCATTGGTGATTTAATTGATTTAACCAAATAGAAATAACATGCCCAAGCACAATTATTCGAGCGATCTGTATCGGATAGTATACTTGGACTTATTTGAAAATGCCTTATCGTCACTGTTGTTATTCAAGTGGTCAAGACATTCACTTTTAAGGAAATAGGCGGCTATGCACTATTTTACAACTCTTACACGCACGTATTTAACGTGGGCCCGGTGTAGGTCTATCAATAAGCTTAATGACTGATCAAAACTTACCGATTCTGTGGACATTTCGTCGTTGCCCCTACGCAATGCGTACGCGGTTAGCGATTAAACGCAGCGGTATCTCTGTGTATCTCAGGGAAATCTTATTACAGGATAAACCTCCTGAGTTTATCGAAGATAGTGAGAAAGCCACGGTTCCGGTACTTAAGTTGCCTGACGGAAAAATCCTTGAGGAGAGTTTAGATATTATGCGTTGGGCACTCAAACAGAGTGATCCTGATGATTGGTGCCAGGTGCTGGTTGCTGAAGCTGACTACTCCAAAGCGTTCTTAACCGAGTTGGATGGTACCTTTAAGGATGCCTTAGATCGATACAAGTACGCGAGTCGCTATGCTTTGAACGGCGACGCGGTTTTGAGACATCGTTCAATTGGCACCGCGTTTCTTCAACGCATTAATGAACGGTTAGATGAACACCCATTTGTGTCAGGGCAGAAGCAAGGGTTTCTCGATATTGCGAGTCTTCCTTTTGTACGTCAATTTCGTATCGCAGATCCAACGTGGTTTGATAGGCAGAATTGGGCGTTACTGCACGTATGGCTCCAGCAATTTATTGAGTCAGAACAGTTTGCAGTCATTATGCAAAAGCTGAAACCTTGGGATTCGCAGCAAGGCGAGGGCATCTTTTTTTGAACCTACTATACGGGTCTCTTGAGGTCTAGTTAGGTTAATTCGCTCGCAGGTTTCCATTCTGGTAGGGGAGTCCCACCCGTGTAGTGATTCTCGGCCGGGTTCTCTCTAAACAACACATAGATGTCCTCTTCTTTGATGTTTAATTCTTTAAACAATATGCGAGAGATCTCATCAACAAGTGCCTTCTTACGTTCAGGACTGCGACCAGGCCTTAAGTCAACATCAACAACCGGTAATCCATCACCAACAACTCCCAAAGCTTCAGAGATAGACACGTAATCGTACTTTGTTTCTTTAGGTGCAAGTGTGCGTAACACTGCGTCTTTGATATCTGTGCGTATTTTGTGTTTTATTTCTAACGATGTTCTCTCTGGGACTACAACTCGAATAATTGGCATACCGTTCCTTAGTGGCTCTATCGACGTAACATTGCTTTAATGATCCTAATTAGACTTGGCATAAAACGTATTAAGATTGAGATTGATAACTTTCAGATTGAAACGTAAAAATTCTCATGATCTGGCATCCTTCAACTGAGATTTCACCATATCAGTTCACAATTAATTGAGGAGCCACTGAGGCAATGATCTATCCGTACTTACTTTGTGACCTGATGGTTAAAAAGACTCAGACCAAGGTCTAAGATCGAGCTCAAGTGTCCAGGCACTTCTGTGCTGGTGATGCAAAAACCAATAAGCTTCAGCAATGGCCTCGATGTTGAGCATACCATCTTCCCCGCGCTCGGCCTTGAGTTGTGGGGCTTTTCGATTCAATCGTTCGCCATTAATTCCACCATCAATAATGACGTGTCCAATGTGGATGTTCTTCGGACCAAATTCTCTCGATAAACTTTGTGCTAAGTTTCTAACGCCCCCTTTTGCGGCAGAGAAGGGGGCAAATTTGGCTTTCCCTCGCAAGCTGCCGGACGCCCCAGTTAATATCAAAGTACCGCATGATCGATCGATATAGTGCGGTAGAACAGCCTGAGCGAGGAGAAATGAGCCTAAGGTATGCTCACGCCAGTGCGTCGTGAAGGATTCCTCTGTGACCTCTAAAAATGGAGCCCAATTATTACCGCCGGCATTGTGGACGGCGACTGCGATCGGAGCCAGAGACTCGGCTTTATCGACGAGTTTTTTAACCGATGCGGCATCCGTCACATCAGTGATGATCATCTTAGCTGTTACTCCATTAGCCATTAGTTCGCCCAAGGTTTTTTGTAGTTTCTCTTTGCTCCGTCCAGCAATTACAACAGGGTAGCCTCCTTGTGAAAATTTTCTGGCTATTGCGGCACCTAACCCATTTGAGGAGCCAACGCCAGAAACCAGCACTGTTCCTTTTTTATCTGTAGAATTTTTCACGGAAGTCTCAACCTCGATTAGTGTCTTCGTTAATGCGATTGCCAAAATAAAATAAAATAAAAGTGTGTGTTGCCAGCTTTAGGTATCTGGCCCAATACGCTTCGCTATTAAGCGCTGACTTTATGTGTTCATATTGTTCATAGGAGATGCAATTAACATATCGTAAAAGTTAAAGTCGTATTGTAAATTACAAAAGATTAACTGTTACGATTCATAATAACAATCAACTAAATATTGAGATAATAATGACTAATTCAACGAATGTCGTCACACTCAAAACACTATCTTGCAGTGCTGGATGGCGCAATTATTACTTCGTTAAATTGACCACCGACGATGGCGTTGTTGGCTGGAGTGAATTTGATGAGGGATTTGGATCGCCTGGGGTTGGTGCGGTGATTGAACAATTAGCGCCTCGAGTAATTGGTAAATCCGTCATGCATCATGAACGAATTCGCGAAGATCTATTCTGTATGACACGACCAGGAGCAGGAGGGGTTGTTGGACAAGCGCTTGGTGCCATTGAAAATGCGTTGCTTGATGCCAAGGCAAAAACGCTAGGGCTTCCATGTTACGAACTCCTCGGTGGAAAAATTCGAGACCGATTACGCGTGTATTGGTCGCATTTTGTCACTTGGCGAGCAGGCCGAATACCTCACTACTCACCTACCATTACTGATCAACAAGGCGTTAGGGCTATCTCTCGTGAAGCGATTGCAAAAGGTTTTAGCGCCGTAAAAACAAATATTTGGCGCTACGAAGATAATAAAATAATGGGATGGTCACCTGGATTTGGTTATCCGTTCGTACCAGAATTAAACGTTGATCGAAAAATACTCAACGGTCTCCGAGAACACCTTGAGACGATACGTGAAGAGGCGGGCCCTGATATTGACATCCTATTAGATCTAAACTTCAACGCAAAAACCGAGGGGTACCTCAAGATTTTGCGTGAAATTGAAGATTTGGACATGTTTTGGATAGAACTTGATACACGTGACCCGGACGCGCTCGCGTACATTCGATCACGCAGTCCTCATCCGATTGCCTCCTGTGAGACGCTCATCGGCGTGCAGCAATTTTTGCCATTCTTGCGACGACAAGCGTTGGATGTAGCCATCATTGATACCCCTTGGAATGGCGTGTGGCAGTCTATGAAAATTGCTGCAGTTGCTGAAGCACACGAGGTCAACGTCGCATGCCACAATTTCTACGGACATTTATGCACGATGATGAACGCTCATTTTTGTGCTGCGGTCCCTAACCTTAGAATCATGGAGGTCGATATAGACCGTATTGCGTGGGATCACGAGCTATTCACGCATACACCAGAATACGAACATGGTCATCTCGTTATTTCTGATCGGCCTGGATGGGGTACCGAGCCCGTGGAGGAAGCGATTCGCGCCTATCCACCAATTAAAGCGCATGGTCTTATGGGTCCCGGCCGTACTAACAGCCACTATGAGCTAAAACAATAGAAAAAAAGGGCCGTCTATGTGGCTCTTTTTTTTGTGAGCTAGAGTTTTACTTAATTGTTTCTGGGATCGGTACCCGGTTACGCCGCTGTCAACTGGCGCCTTTTTAATCCGCCGTTCATACGAAAAAATAGCCCAGTATGTTCATGGCTTCCTACCAAATGGGAATTTTTGAAAAAACGTTTGCGGAATGTGATTTGGCTACAACCACGTGCACGTTCACTGCACGTGTTTGACGCCAAGTCAGAAAAAAAACTCACATGAGCTCCGGGCTACTGGCTGGCGGCAGATTACTAAAGAGGTAAATTTTGAAAACTATAATTCTTGTAAGCTGACTATAAGCGCAAAAAATAGTTTTCTTGACGTTAGGCCAGCTAAGAGATAAATTTCAGAGCATGAAGAAACGTTTGCGCGATTACCCAATACGAATTCAGTCTCTTGACCTAGGCATTTCACCCGCGAAGTCGCCGGAGCGGAGTTTCGGACTTCTCATGTCAAATTACTTCGATTACCAGCGGAGGGATTGGTTTCAGAGATGACCGAAGCCGTTTTCAACCAACAAAAGCGCGGCGGGATTGACCGCTCAATCACCTTCGCTGATGCCCAAGCCAGGAGCGGCAACTATCCCGGCGTGATTGCGGAGATGCGTGCCGAGATCGGCAGCGAAAACGTGCATGTGGATTTTCCGACCCGCCTGTGTTATGCGCGCGATCGGCTGCCTTGGGGGGCGTTCCATATCCGCCGAGGCAAATTGCCATTTGATCTGCCGGTCGCGGTCGTGGCACCGGCAAACCACGAGGAGGTCAGAACCCTGCTTCGGTTGGCCAATGCGGCGCAGGTTCCTTTGATCCCCTATGGCGCTGGATCAGGCGTACTTGGTGCAACCTTGCCCTTACACGGCGAGATCATGCTCGACCTCAAGCGGATGAACCGGATTCTGGCGTGGCATGAAATTGATGGCATGGTCGATGTGCAGGCTGGTATGAACGGTGGCGAATTCGAGCGCGCTTTAAATCAACGAGGATTCATCTGCGGTCACTATCCGCAGTCTCTGCGGATGTCGACAGTGGGGGGATGGGCAGCATGTCGCGGAGCGGGTCAGGAGTCCACACGATATGGCAAGATCGAGCAATTGGTGCGTGGAATGAAGGTTGTATTGGCGAATGGCGATGACTTCGAGGTCCGGGCTGGGCCACCAAGGGCTGTTGGGCCTAGTCTCCAGGACTTGCTGGTTGGGTCGGAGGGCACGCTCGGCGTGATCACATCGCTTTCGCTAAGAATGTTCCCTGTACCTGCGCGAAAGCAGCCCTTGGTTCTGGCGTATGGCAGTCTTGCCAAGGCAATGCAGGCTAGTCGCAAGATGCTGCAATTGGAACTCAGGCCAGCTATTTTCCGATTGCATGATGAGACCGAGAGCCGTACGAAAGTGCGTGGTCTCTCTGGTTTTGACGCACATCCGATCCTGTGCTTTCTGGAGTTCCACGGCGATTCGCGGTTGGTGGAGGCCGAGTATGGCCTGGCGCGCGATATCGCGCTACAGCATGGCGCTATCGTGGGATCGAATGGTCTTTTTGACGAATGGGAGAGGCACCGGTTTCAGTCTCACTCTGTAGAGGCGCAGGCCGCGTACAACTATCAGGACACGATCGAAGTGTCTGCGCCTTGGTCGCGGCTGGAGGCGATGCATGCCGCAATGCGAGATGCGGTCACCGCGCTGCATTCATCGCTTTTCTTTGGTACGCATTGGTCCCACGCATATGCGGAAGGTGCATGTCAGTACATGACGTTTAGGCTACCGGCAATGCCAGACGAAGATGCGCTTGTTATTCACGCAAGGCTGTGGGAGATAGTTCATGCGCTGTGTTTCGAGCACGGTGGTTCGATAAGTCATCACCACGGAGTCGGATACTTTCGATCAGACTGGATGGCGCAGGACATTGGCATTGGCGGTCTCAACGTCCTGCGCCGAGTTAAAAAGGCGCTGGACCCACATTCGATCTTGAACCCCGGCAAGTTGGGGCTTTGAATTGGCGAGAACTAGAACATGAACTCAAGCAACAAACCTGAAATGCAACCCGATATCGGACTAACGCTCAGAATGTGCGCGTTGTGCCCAAGCCCATGCCGCGATGCCTGGCCATCCGCGTCGAAAGCACCGCTCGAGTCAGATTTGCCGTCGGGGCTCTCGTTGTTGGCGATGTCCGTTCTGGACGGGCTTATCGTATTGGACCATGAGGTTCGGGCATCGCTTCAAGTCAAACCGGAGGCAGAGCTGTGTGCGCAGGCCTGCGTGTACCACCTGCCTGTTATGGCGGCTGTCAGACACGTGCTCGGTTCCGAAGACAGGAACTGAATTTAATGGCGAGACAACAAGCAATCATGCTTGGCATTGACTTGGGTGCCGGGTCCCTAAAGGCCATCTTGGTCGCGTCCGACGGTATTGTCTTTGGTGCTGCAACTGAGGCTGTTATTAATCATGCACCGTATCCCGGATGGAGCGAACAGGATCCAGCAGATTGGTGGCGTGCGCTTTGCTCATCTGTCAAACAAGCGATTGCCTCGTCTGGCGTTGATCCGTCGGCGATCGAGGCTGTGTCGCTAACTGCCGGGGCTCATACCCAGGTGCTGGAAGATGCGAGTGGACGCGTACTGCGCCGTGCCATCATGTGGAATGACCAGCGTAGCCGTGACGAAGTGGCACTGTTGCGTGATAAGGCGGACGAGCGCATCTTGCAGATCGCACACAATCGGTGCAGTACGACTTGGACACTGCCTCAGATGGCATGGGTCTGCAATCACGAGCCGGGGGTGGCTGCCGCAACGCATCGCCTGTATCTGGCAAAGGATTGGCTGCGCTCGCGCCTGACGGGGACCTGGGAAACGGACCCGGTGGATGCACAGGGAACGCTGATGTATGACAGCCAACGCAACGAGTGGTCAACCGAGTTGTGCGATCTGATTGGTTGGGATCGCGACACCTTGCCGCCCGTTAAGGCGACTACGGAAGTCGTGGGCGTGGTAACCTCCACCGCTGCAGACGCGACAGGCTTAGTCATCGGCACGCCCGTGGTGTGCGGTACTTCGGACACTGCAGCAGAGACCTTTGCAGCGGGCATGACGCGGCGCGGACAGGCAGTTGTCAAGTTAGCTACCGCTGGTACTGTCAGCGTCTTGACACAGAATCCTCCCGCTGATCAGACGGTCTTCAACTATTTTCATGTAGTGCCTGACCATTGGTACACCATTACAGCCACCAACGCCTGCGCGTCATCGCATCGCTGGTTACGCGACCAGGTGGTTGGTGGCATGCTTGGATCGTCGCATGCTGGCGGCCCGGTGACATACGGAACGATGGATGCTCTTGCCTCCGATGTGGGGCCTGGCAGTGCTGGATTGTTTTTCCATCCATACTTGAACGGTGAGCGTACGCCCTACTGGGATCCGTTGTTGCGTGGCAGTTACGTCGGCTTGGGTTTTGAGCACGGGCCTGGTCATTTGGTGCGGTCCCTGTACGAGGGGATCGCTTATTCATTGCGGGATTGCCTGGACACCCTCCGTGTCAAAGTGGGGGATATTAGGTCGGCTCGCCTTACCGGTGGCGGCGTGAAAAGTGCCATGTGGCGCCAAATATTAGCGGACGTTTTGGCGCTAGAACTTGAGTTGCCTTCGTCGGCAGACGCATCGTACGGCGCGGCATTGATCGCCGGAATTGGTGTCGGTGTGTTCCCTGACGCAATCACTGCGGTGAATCAAACGGTTCGGGTGGTGGAGAAAACGGTTCCCAATCCTGCAACGATGCAGGTATACGCCGAAGGTTTCGATATCTACAAGGAAATTCAACAATCATTGGCACCGATTCACCACCGCATTCATGGTTGGCGCGACAATATGAATCATACCTAACAAGGGGAAACCATGGAATTTGGGCTGAAGGGACGAGTAGCTTTGATCACTGGTGCGGGTCGGGGTTTGGGGCTGGCACAAGCGCAAGCTTTAGCCGACGAGGGCGTCAAGGTCATGATCAACGATATCGACGCTGAACGGGCACAGAAGGCGGCGACCGAAGTCGGTGAGCGCGGCGTCGAAGCGCTCAGTCATGCCTGCGACTCAAGCGACGAGTCAGCTGTGACGACCATGGTTGAGCGCGCAGTCAATCACTTTGGACGGCTGGATATTCTTGTCAACAATGCGGGCTTGCCCGGTGCCCAGCGTCATATTGATGAAATGGACATGGAGGTGTTTGACCGTGCCATTCGGGTCCATTTGCGCAGTACTGTCGTTTGCAGCAAGCATGCCATTCGCCAAATGAAGATCGCAGGTTGGGGCCGTATTGTGAACCTCTCTTCGAGCCATTTTCTTTCGGGTGGGCGCGCCGGTATCTGTGACTACACCGCAGCGAAAGCGGCTATCTCCGGGTTGACGCAGAATCTGGCGAAAGAAGTTGCCGCACATGGCATCACGGTCAATGCCCTCGCGCCCGGGTTCATACTCACAGACCTGTTGACTGCCGCCCCAAAATCTATCCACAATACGATTGTCAGTCAAAACCCGACGGGGCGTTTTTGCAAAGCGGAAGAGGTAGGCGCCTTGGTGGCGTTTCTCTGTTCTAGTCAAGCCGCCTACATCAACGGCGCAACGATACCTATGGATGGTGGTCGGCGAGAGTTTTTTTGGGACTGAGTCAGCGAATTTTAGAGGGACAGTGAAAATGAGCAATGATTTGGATGGTGGCTGGACTGCGGTCGCCGCAACGTCAGATGTTCCCGACAATGATGTGAAAGGTGTTGTCGTTCAAGGTACGCCACTCGCCGTGTTCCGGATCAAAGGGACTTTTTTTGTGACCAGCGACGTCTGCACCCATGGCAACGCTTGTTTGTCGGATGGTTATCTCGATGGTGGAACGATCGAATGCCCTCTGCACCAAGGGCTGTTTGATGTGGCCAGTGGCAAAGCCCTTGGCGCTCCGGCTACTGAGGCACTGGCCACCTACGAAGTCAAACTCAAAGGAGATCAAATTTGTGTTAAGTTGGGTCAGTAATGATGCGACACAACAAGGTGTGTGAATTGACTCCATCGTCAACCGAAGTGAAGGAGCAGAGTGATAACTGAAGTTACATCGTCACCGGGACCAGCAGGTACTTGGGGAACGCAGGATTGGCCCTTGCGGGGTCATGAAATCATTCCCAGCAGCCTGCTCAAGCAATTGAGGCATCGCAAAGACATGCCAGGAATCGTCAGGCTTGTCGTCCACACCGTAGCGATTGTCGGCTCGGGTTTGCTGCTTTGGGACTTTCATCAAACCGCATGGGTGTGGCCGCTCATGGCAATATTTGGCTGTTTGGTTGCGCTGTTGTTCGGGCCGCTGCATGAGTGTGCACACGGTACAGCCTTTAGAACCCGTTGGCTGAATGACGTGGTTGGCCGAATTACCGGGTTCTTGGTTTATCGGCCGTTTCTATATTTCCGCTACCGCCACACGTCCCACCACACCTATACACAGCATTTGAAACTGGACCCGGACCGGGTGAATTTGCCAAATTCTGTTACTCAATACGCGTTCGACATGTCTGCACGCGGGTTCTGGAAAATGTGCTGGGCGTATCACATGCGAGGCGTGACTGGACGTTTTGACGATGCCGAGCGCTTTTTTATGCCGGCTGGGGAGACGGCCCGGATCGTGCGGGAGTTTCGCTGGTGTGTCGCAGGGTACATTGTCCTCGTGGCAGCGGCATTGGCGCTGGACCCATGGGCCCCGCTCGTGTTGATCGTTGGTCCCAGGATACTGGGGGAAATTCTCTTGCGAGTCCTGCGGATGTCCGAACACACGGCCACAGACGATAGCCCCGATTTGCTGCGCAATACTCGCACAACTCTGGTGAACCCGATATTGCATTACTTCTATTGGGAAATGCCTTATCACGCGGAACATCACCTTGCGCCATCGGTTCCGTTTCACGCGCTTGCAGGGCTGCACAGCCTCGTCAGCAACAAGATTGGGTTCGTGGCCGAGAGGGGGTTACTCGGTGCCCATGCAGAAATCTTGAGAACTGTTCGAGCCCAGCATGCACCTGTCTCTGGATGAAGGTTCGAAAGTCAATTGATTCGACCCGTTGCGCCACGCGCGTCGCTATCTGATGGCTTGATGGTCGTTTAACTTGTTGCTTGGTAAGGAAGCCGTACACCATGAACTCTGACCTTCGCATATTCGGGGGACCTAGACGGTATTTGCAGGGCCCAGGTGCAATTGACAGCCTTGCGGCCGAAACGCTTCATTTTGGGCGCAGACCAATCCTTTTGACAGACAGTGTCGTGTGTGATGCGCTCGAGAATAGTTTGAGGCCGACATTCCCGAACCTTGAGGTAGTGCTGTTCTGCGGTCAGTGTACGGCAAGCGAGATTGCCCGTGTGGCGCAGATTGGGCGGTCGGCGGCATGTGATGTAGTCATCGGTGCTGGTGGAGGTAAGGCGCTGGATGTGGCGAAGGCGGTCGCTTCCGACCTTGGGCACGAGGTTGTGATTGTGCCAACCGTTGCTTCGAATGACGCGGCAACCAGTCGGTTGAGTGTCATCTACGACGAGTCAAACGCGATTGCTGGCGTTCGAATGATGGCGCTGAACCCTTGCGCCGTCATCGTTGACACGACCCTTATTCTGGGCGCGCCAAAGCGGTTTTTTGTTGCCGGTATAGGCGATGCTTTGAGCAAGCATTTTGAGGCGAACCAGTGTCGAGATGCCAATGGGCGGAATTTTTACGGCGGTCGCCCGCCATTGCTTGCTCAGGTGATGGCTGACGCGTGTTATCACACGTTGCGTGAAAATGCCGTTCACGCGTTAACCGCTTTTGCGAGCCGCCAGTTGACCGACGCATTCGAGCGCACCGTTGAAGCCGCAGTGCTACTTTCTGGCTTGGCATTTGAGTCAGGAGGTCTGTCGATTGCGCATGCTATGACACGAGGCCTTTCTGCCGCCCCTGATTTTGCAGACGCATTGCATGGTGAGCAGGTCGCGTATGGCTTGATCGTCCAGCGTGTCATTGAAGGTGCCAGCGCAGGTGAGATGAGGGATCTGAGAGGGTTCATGGCCGACGTTGGCCTGCCGCGAAACCTGAGGGAGTTGGCGGGAATAGAGATCGCCAGTGGTGAGAGTATTGCAGCAATTGCCGAACGTACAGTTCGGGATGCTTCACACCATTTGCGCCACTTTTCGCGGCCCATCGCCTGTACGGATTTGATCGAAGCAATGAGACTTGTTGAGGATGCCAGTTTTGCTTTCCGCGGGTCGAGCGACTAATTTGGATTCAGTTGGGCGCATGTTGTTGGTGCCAAATCCAAATTGATCATTTTCAATAAAATAAGTAGTGCCGATCAGCGATATGAAGCAGGTGTTAAATAAATTGAGAGAGCAGTATTTTTGTTGGTAACACAGTCCCTCGCACAAACTGAACACTATTGCGCTCCATAAAAAAGCCCCATTTAATGGGTTTTTTTGTTGAATTTGGCACAAGCTCTAAAACCACAACAATAAAAAATAAAGGGAGTAGTGTGATGCAATGTTATCCAGTTCTTTATGTTTGTTGGTAGTACGATGGACGGTGAGTAATCCACAAGTTATTTCAGAGTGATTGGTGTTGCAGTCCGGCGGAATTAATGTGCAACTGCCCGACCCACCGCACGTTCCCACTCAGTCATACGATGCTGCGCTTCATCACGAGAAATCTGCGGTTCAAATATGCGATCAATCTTCCATTGCTTTTCGAGCGCATTTAAGTCACCGAAAATGCCGCATTGCAGTCCCGCCAAATAAGCTGCGCCAAGAGCGGTAGTCTCAATCACAGCAGGACGAATGACGGGGATACCCAATAAATCTGCTTGTATTTGCATAAGCAGGTTATTGGAGCAAGCACCACCATCGACCCGTAATTCCCGAACGGGAGCGCCACCATGTTGAACAGCATCTTTACTCATGGCCTGTAACAGCGCAGCACTTTGAAATGCGATGCTGTCCAGAGCAGCTCGCGCAAAGTGCGCTATCGTCGTACCGCGGGTGATGCCCACAATCGTCCCACGCGCATCCGCATTCCAGTAAGGAGCTCCTAAGCCTGTGAATGCTGGCACTATGACGACTCCATCGGCGTCTGACACTGTTTGCGCAAGCGTCTCAATGTCTGCGCTATTTTTAAAAGCATTCAAACCGTCTCGTAACCATTGCACAACGGCGCCAGCGATAAAAACACTGCCTTCGAAAGCAAACTCAAGTTGGCTAGTGGTTTGCGCCGCACTGGTGGTGATCAGTCCGTTGTAGCTCGTTTGGAATTGATTGCCTGTATGCATCAACATAAAGCAACCTGTGCCGTAAGTATTTTTTGCTTGACCCTCATGCCAACATGCTTGGCCAAACAATGCGCTTTGCTGGTCACCTGCAACACCGCCAATAGGTAATGGGTAGCCAAGCCATTCAGAATCTATGCTGCCAAAGTCGCTAGATGATGCTTGCACCAAGGGCATCAAGTTGCTATCGATATGTAACATAGACATGAGTTCACTGTCCCACTTGTTGGTGTGAACATTTAAAAGCATGGTACGAGAAGCATTGCTCACATCGGTCGCATGCACAAGACCTTTCGTTAAGTTCCAGATCAACCATGTGTCTACTGTGCCAAATGCAAGTTCTCCTTTTGCAGCCATGTCACGCGCTTCGTGTACGTTGTTCAATATCCATTGCAATTTAGTTCCAGAAAAATAGGCATCGATCACCAAACCTGTTTTGGATTGCACAAGTTTGTCTTTTCCTTCTTGGCGTAACTTGGCGCAAACAGGTTCTGCACGTCTGTCTTGCCAAACTATAGCGTTATAAATGGGCTGACCAGTTTTGCGATTCCAGACCACGGTTGTTTCTCGTTGGTTGGTAATGCCAATACAAGCAATGTCCTCTGCGCGGATATTGGCATTATTTAAAGCTGCACGCATGGTGGCGAGTTGGCTAGACCAAATCTCAATTGGGTCATGCTCAACCCAACTTGGATGCGGATAAATTTGTCGAAACTCTTGTTGGGCCATGCTCACAATATGGCCGTCTGGCGCAAACACAATGCTACGGGAGCTGGAAGTGCCTTGGTCAAGCGCTAGAAGATATTTCACGGTAATTTGAAATTTACTTTATGAAGTGACAGTTTTTGGATCAGTCTAAAAAGTGTGCAAGCAAACTCTACACATTTTCTATGGCAGCCCCAATAAATTATGGTCTTTAGGTATTGAAGGGCTGCTTATGGCCAATAACTGCCATTACCTAAAGCAGATTAATTCCAAAGCTCTTCATCAGCAAAGCAAATAAGCCAAAACAGATAACTGTCGTCACGACACACGCACCCATCGTCATCCAGAATCCTAGCTTTGGAAGCAAGTATGGAAACAATAGGAACATAGGTAATGTTGGAATCACATACCCGAAGGTGTAATAAGCGTGGTTTGCTATCTTTTCTTCAGGCTGATTCTCTATATAGAGCCATACAAGGGTAAGAAGCGTCATCAAGGGCAATGCCGCAATAAAACCACCTAGCCTATCGCTTCTCTTAGCTATCTCGGAAATGAATACAACCATTCCGGCTGTTAATAGATATTTTGTAATGATCCAAGCCATATATGCCTTTGATATTGGAGGATTATCCCATTATAGGAATGTCGTTTTAAATGACATGGGATTATTTTTGTTGATTCAGCTTGTTTGACCTCCATTGATCGAATTGGCGTTGATTCATAGCCTTGCAACCAATACATAGTCGATACATGGAGTAAAAACTAAAAACGGCTTCAGAGCAAAATCGCCTTGAAACCCTTATTCTAGTTGGCTCCTCGACCTGGACTCGAACCAGGGACCCACTGATTAACAGTCAGTTGCTCTACCGACTGAGCTATCGAGGAATTGGAAGGCATAGTAGTGTTTCGCAGTGGGTTGGTCAACTAGAGTGATTAGGTAATGACTTTAGCTATGGCTTCTGAGACTAAACCAATATTTTTTGAATTGAGGGCTGCAACACAAATTCGACCACTTTCGATGGCATAAATTGAGCACTCCTCTCTAAGCCTAACCACCTGCTCACGGCTTAGCCCTGTGTAGGAAAACATACCTTGCTGCCTCGCGATAAACGAAAAATCAACATCCGGACAGAGTTTAGTAATATTTTCCGACAATTCTAATCTCATGCGCTTAATACGCTCTCGCATGCCTCCAAGTTCGCCATCCCACTGGTTCCTAAGATCTGGATCAGCAAGCACCGTTTCGACTATTGCACCACTATAGATCGGTGGGTTCGAGTAATTGGTACGTATGAGGCGTTTTAACTGGCTCTGTACCCGCTTTGCTTCCTCAGCAGAACTAGAGACAATCGACAGGCCACCGATACGCTCTCCATACAGAGAAAATGATTTTGAGAACGAATTGGAAATAACTAAGGTTTCGCAGCGTTCCGTGAAAAGACGCACAGCGAAACCATCTTCTTCAAGCGACGCACCAAAGCCTTGATACGCAATATCTAGGAATGGAATTAATGCTTGCTCAACGATGAGCTCAGCAATTATCTTCCACTGTTTCGTATCTAAATCTACACCTGTAGGGTTGTGACAACAAGCGTGCAGTAGAACCACGGATTGTTTTGGGAGTTTTTTAAGTTGTTCCACCATACGGTCAAACGCAACACCTCCCGTATCTGCATCATAGTAGGGATAAAGGTTAACTTTGAGACCAGCATTTTGAAAGATACCCCGATGATTCTCCCAGCTTGGATCAGAGATCCAAACATCAGAGCAACCCACCGCTTGCTTTAAGAAATCCGCTCCAACTTTAAGAGCGCCCGTGCCACCTAAAGTTTGCGCCGTGACGATTCGGTTAGCGCTCAAAGCCTTGGAGTCTGCTCCAAAAAGAAGTGCTTGAACCAACTTGCCATAATTTGCGTTTCCATCAATGGGTAGATAAGGACGGGCGGCTTGTTTAGCCACAATTCGTGTTTCAGCCGACTTAACGCATTCAAGCAAAGGTACCAAGCCTTTGTCATCGTAGTAGACCCCAACGCCTAAATTAACCTTGTTAGGGTTAGTATCTACCTTGAAAAGTTCGGTAAGCCCTAAAATAGGGTCACTCGGCGCTAATTCAACACCGCTAAAAGCTGAAGTCGTCATATACTGGTCGTTATTAAGATATACGTTAGAAATTAACGGGCGTAATTGTACCGCACGTGTTTATGCTAATTCCACAAGAAACAAGGCTCACGAGATTTTGTCCACAGAAAACTTTATCAGATTCCCCAATAGTCCATTTTTACTTAATCAGCTATTCGAACCCGCAGGAGATCAACCAGAGGCCATAGAGGCTCTTTTGAGCGGCTTAACGAGTCAGATGTCGCATCAGACATTGCTTGGGGTGACTGGCTCAGGGAAAACCTTTACGATGGCCAATGTGATCGCTCGGTCAGGGCGCCCTGCGATTATCATCGCACCCAATAAAACCTTAGCGGCACAGCTTTACTCCGAATTTAAGGAGTTTTTCCCGAAAAACGCAGTTGAGTATTTCGTGTCTTATTACGACTACTACCAACCTGAGGCATATGTCCCATCGCGAGACCTTTTCATCGAAAAAGATTCGAGCATTAACGAACATATCGAGCAAATGCGGTTATCTGCTACCAAATCATTACTCGAGCGCGATGACTCGATCATTGTCGCGAGTGTGTCATGCATATATGGCATAGGAGACCCAGTTGACTATCACGGCATGATTCTCCATCTAGTGGAGGGTGAGGAAATTGGCCAACGTAAGATCATTCGAAGACTTGCCGAGATGCAGTACGAACGAAACGACATGGATTTTCAGCGCGGTATTTTTAGGGTGCGAGGTGATGTCGTTGATATTTTTCCATCAGAAAATTCTGAACATGCCATTCGGGTTTCATTATTTGATGATGAAATTGAATCTCTATCGGTATTTGATCCGCTTACAGGCCACATTATCAATAAGGTGAAACGCTATACCGTCTACCCATCCAGCCACTATGTGACGCCAAGAGCAACCGTTCTTAGGGCTATAGAGGCTATTAAGGTGGAGCTGCGGGAGCGGATGGCTCAATTTCAAAAGGATAGTCTTCTGGTTGAAGCGCAGCGCATTGAGCAGCGCACTCGTTTTGATTTGGAGATGCTTACCGAAATGGGCTTTTGTAAGGGTATTGAGAATTATTCGAGACACTTGTCCGGCCGCGAAAAAGGCGCTCCCCCACCAACTTTAATCGATTACCTACCTAAAAATTCCATTATGTTTATAGACGAATCACACGTCACTGCACCGCAAATTGGTGGGATGTATAAAGGTGATAGAGCGCGAAAAGAAAATTTAGTGAATTATGGCTTCAGATTGCCTTCGGCACTAGACAATAGACCCTTGCGGTTTGATGAGTTTGAACAAATAGTGCCACAAACCATTTTCGTTTCCGCAACACCCTCTCATTATGAGAGTTCGAAACAACAACAAGTTGTAGAGCAAATGGTTCGACCAACCGGGCTTGTAGATCCTCAATTGGAAGTTCGACCTGCAATTAATCAAGTTGATGATCTCTTATCAGAGATCAGTATTCGAGCCAAGATCCATGAGCGTGTCCTAGTTACTACTCTGACTAAACGAATGGCGGAAGATCTAACAGATTTTTTAGCTGAAAATGGAATTGCGGCGCGCTATCTACATTCAGATATTGATACGGTGGAGCGCGTCGAAATCATTCGAGATTTGAGACTCAGAGTGTTTGACGTCTTGGTGGGTATCAATTTATTGAGGGAAGGATTAGATATTCCAGAAGTCTCACTTGTAGCTATTCTGGACGCGGATAAAGAGGGGTTTCTGCGCTCTGAGCGCGCATTGATCCAAACGATTGGCCGTGCTGCAAGACACATTAACGGGCGAGCCATTATGTATGGCGATTCAATCACTAGATCGATGCAACGCGCTATTGACGAAACAAACAGACGGCGGCAAAAACAAATTGAATTCAACGCTGAACATAACATCACCCCGGTCGGCATTGAAAAACGTGTACGCGATTTGATCGAGGGTGTGTACTCTGAGCGAGACTTAAGTAGCAACATTAAATCTAAGACTGAACGTCCTACCGAAATTACATCTGAGTCAGATTTGTTAATTGAAATTAAACGCGTAGAAAAACGTATGAAAGAGGCTGCTAAAAATTTAGAGTTTGAGAAAGCAACTGAGTTCAGGGATGCTCTCAAATCGCTCAAGGATCGATTTATTTCAGGTTCATTGGCTTAAACGCAAACACGCAAAGATTCTTTATGAAGCTTCTAATTGTTTGTGTGGGAAACAATCTGTTCTTCTATTAATGGGTATGGAACACCTGAAGACGTATCAACGATTGAACCTCACAGATAATAGATCAAGTATCCTATGTTTTTTAAATATAGCAAAAGATGTTTGCGAGTCGACGTGCCTGACTCCTAATATGGTGTGGAGGGCGAATTTAATACTGTGCTTGAAATAATTGACAGAGGGGCGGACACATTTTTGAATCACATGTATCCGCCAATTTACCTCAAGGTGACCAAATTATAATGGTCACAAGTTGCTTTTCTTTATTATAGACTATACCTTTGTTTCTACCCTTTGGAGTGGCTCACTTGCTGATATAGTCGCATCCTTGGCTTGTCGCCGCATTCGTCGTTCTTCTCTTGCTTTCTCTAACTCAGCTGTATTTTGCTGTGACTCAAGACTAGAGCCGCTCGCAGACGGTGTGGTCTCTATCATTGTCATACCCTGGGGTAACAGTATCGGTTCCTCCACAATCGGCATTCGGATGATAGGCGGAAGCGTTTCAGCAACAGCCGCCGGCACATGAACCACTTCACGCACATCGTCCTCATCCGAAGGGCTATGGAACAAAGATCCATTGGTTTTTACTTCGGGCTTATCAACCGTTGTGTGCCTGGTTTCGGCCACATGAGGTGTTTCCCTACCGAGCGCCTCGTAATCAACGTCATAACCGGTAGATACCATCGATTGAGGACTAGGAGCTTGCTGACCTTGGGTGCCCGATTCTGCGCCCATAGTTGCTACAGAGGCTGATGCCGTATTCTCTCCACCGTCATTTCTCCGGTTGCGACCTCGTCGATAGTTATTTGTGCGACGAGGGCTCCCAGCCTGATCTTCTCGTCGTTCTGAGTGCTCACTTATTTGTGCCGTGGTATCTATGCTTCTATTGTTGGACGTGTCTACGAGATTTTTAACTTCTTCTTTTTGCTGCACAGAATTGTTGGAAGAATCATCATTACCGTTTTCAGCATATCTACCACGTCCTCTCCTTGGTCGACGACGGTCACCACGGGAATCGATACGACCGCGACGACGATCATTACGTTCGTCATCCCGACTGCCGTGCCTCCGGTCAGTACGCGGATTTCTACGTTGAGTGTCCGAAGAAGATTTTTCTTTGTCTTCACTAGAGCCGAATATGGAAAGAATGAGTCGTTTAAAGAAACTATCTTTTTTGATTTGTGATGGGGGCGCCTTTATTGGAGTCACTCCTTTCACTGCAGCAGAAGGTTTTATTACGTCTTGCTTCTTGTCATTTTCTAGTCCTTGCTCAGTCACTTCCTCAACCAAATTATAGCTCGGCATAGTCGTATCAATTTGATTAAGCTCATCATGACGTACACGTTTCACCGTGTAATGTGGCGTTTCTAAGTGGGTATTTGGTATCAATACACAGCTCACTTTTACCCGCTGCTCAATAGCGTAGAGCTCGTGTCTCTTTTCATTGAGCAAATAGGACGCAACAGCAACAGGAACTTGGGCGTGTACCGCCGCAGTACTCTCTTTCATTGCCTCTTCTTGCACGATTCTAAGAACATGCAAAGCGGTAGACTCAACGGAGCGGATAGTCCCGGTACCACTACATCGTGGGCAGGTGATATGGCTTGTTTCACCAAGCGAAGTTTGCAGTCTTTGTCGCGCCAGCTCCAGCAATCCAAACCTAGAAATTTTTCCTACATTAACTCGCGCGCGATCATACCTAAGGGCCTCACGTAGTGTGTTTTCGACTTCACGTTGGCTCTTCGGGTTTTCCATATCGATAAAATCGATAACTACAAGCCCACCCAAGTCACGCAGACGCAATTGTCTTGCGATTTCCTCAGCTGCTTCGATATTTGTTTTGCGTGCCGTTTCCTCGATATCGCTACCTCGTGTCGATCGCGCAGAGTTAACATCGATAGAGACCATGGCCTCTGTGTGATCAATAACAATAGATCCACCAGAAGGCAAAAGAACCTGTCGCGAATAAGCTGATTCTGTCTGATGCTCAATTTGAAAACGGGAGAATAGGGGAGTTTCTTCCTGATACCATTTAACCCGATCCACGTTATGCGGCATGACATGCCCCATAAACTGGCGAGCTTGCTCGTAAATTGATTCAGTATCGATAAGTATTTCGCCAATATCTTGCCGGAAATAATCTCGAATCGCCCGAATAACAAGACTTGCATCTTGATAGATTAAGAACGGCGCTTTTTGGCTGCCGGCAGCTCCGTCAACCGCTTTCCATAATTGAGTTAGATAGTTTAAATCCCACTCTAACTCTTCTGCGCTGCGACCAATACCGGCTGTGCGGGCGATTACGCTCATTCCCTTAGGAAGGCTAAGTTGATCCATGGAGTCACGCATTTGCTCTCGTTCTTCGCCTTCGATTCTTCTTGAAACACCGCCCCCACGAGGGTTATTAGGCATTAAAACTAAGTACCGTCCTGCCAGACTGATGAATGTGGTTAATGCCGCACCTTTGTTGCCACGCTCGTCTTTTTCAACTTGCACGATAAGTTCGGTACCCTCGGATAACACATCCTGAATTCGAACTTTGGTGGGATTAGCTTGCGGATCTTTAAAGTAAGACCTACTGATTTCCTTGAAAGGAAGAAATCCATGCCTTTCGGGACCGTAATTAACAAAGGCCGCTTCGAGACTGGGCTCGATTCGGGTAATAACAGCTTTGTAAATATTACTTTTTTTCTGTTCCTTGCCTGTTGTTTCTACATCTAAATCGAGGAGTGTTTGTCCATCGACTATTGCAACTCTCAGCTCTTCGGCATGGGTCGCGTTAAATAACATTCGCTTCATTTATATTCCCCTGCGCATACACCGCTGTAGGAGATTAAACCGGCGCTAGTTTTAGATAATTTCGTTCAACTATTTCAATTAATAAATTAAATAAATTCTTTCGTTGTGTCGAGTAATCGTTTCCTAAATCAATATCTTTCCGGTTTATTACATAGGCCCCCGCATCTTAATGGCGTTGGCACTTTGATTCTCCCACGCTGTTCTAAGCGCGCAAATCATTTACTATATCGCTACTTTCGTTTTTCACTATATGAGGTGAGCGAAATTAACCTTGGGACGAGCCTGCTACTAAATTCGTTGAGAACTAAACGGCTAACTAACAACGGGACTATAAACCCGGAGGCCGCACGATCTTCATGAGACCGTGGCATTCTCGTCGTCAAACGGCTCGTTGGCGGATTATAATGCAAAATGAATAACTTATGTAAAGATCGTGTGAATCAAGTCGTGATTGGCGTTGATGGCGAAGCGCAACGAATTGATAACTACTTATTGAAGATACTCAAAGGTGTCCCTAAGAGTCATATTTATCGTATTTTGCGTAGTGGGGAAGTGCGTGTGAATGGAGGCCGCGCAGGTCCGAGTCGCAGACTCACGGAGGGGGATAAAGTCCGTATTCCTCCAATACGCGTTGCACAAAGAGACGAGGGAGCGAAACCGAGAAACTCCATGCAACTGCCCATTTTGTATGAGGATGACCATGTGCTTGCTATTGACAAGCCCTCTGGTTTAGCCGTTCACGGAGGAAGCGGGGTCTCTTTTGGAATCATTGAGATCTTAAGGGTGGATAGGCCCAATATACCTTTTCTTGAACTTGTACATCGGTTGGATAAAGAAACTTCAGGCGTTCTGCTGCTCGCCAAAACACGAACGGCGCTGACCCACTTACATGGCCAAATTAGGGATAGTCTGACGAAAAAAATATATGTCGCTTTGGTCTGGGGTGTTTGGGACCGCGCCATTAACAAGATAGACTTACCCCTCCGTAAGTTTGTCTCTAAAGACGGTGAGCGTAGAGTTGTTGTTGATGGATCTGAGGGTAAGCCATCCCTTACATTAGTTCGTGCGCTTGAGACGCACGGACAAACCACCTTAATCGAAGCTAATCTTAAGACTGGAAGAACGCATCAAATCCGAGTTCACTTGGCGCATAAAAACTTCCCGATTTTGGGCGATGAAAAATATGGAGATTTTCAGCGAAACAAAATCTTCCAAGCCTATGGTCTAAAGCGGATGTTTCTTCATGCGCATCAATTTTCTTTCACGCACCCCGAACTCGGAAAGAGAATGAAAATTGAATCGCCAATACCAACAGAGCTGAGGCGGGTCATGACTGTTATTGATGAATCACAACAAAAGAAAGTGCTAGACATTCCATGAGAAATTTCGATTTAATTGTTTTTGATTGGGATGGAACACTCGTAGATTCGACAGCGCATATTACGCAAAGTATTCAAAAGTCGTATGCTGATAACGATTTGCCGGTTCCTGCGGAGGCGGCTGCCAAACACGTTATAGGCTTAGGCCTTTTGGATACCTTTAACTATTTATCTCCTAATCTCACCGAAAGCCAACACAAAGGTATTGTCGATCGTTACCGGCATCATTTTTTAATTGCCGATAAGACTATTCATGCTTTCCAAGGTGCCTCAGACGGGCTGAAAGCTTTAATAGAAAGAAATTATTTTTTAGCAGTGGCTACTGGGAAAAGCCGGGTCGGCCTAGATCGTGCATTAAAAAAAGTAGATTTCGGCCATTTATTTTCGGTGACACGATGTGGTGATGAGGGGTTCCCCAAGCCACATCCCGATATGCTGCAATTCATTATGGATGATCTCGCAGTAACCCCTGACCGAACGCTCATGATTGGGGACACTTCGCATGACTTACTGCTCGCTAAAAACGCGGGAGCTTGGGGCGTTGGCGTCAGTTATGGGGCGCATGATAAAAATGAGCTTATCGCTCTTAATCCGTTAACGTGTGTGGATAGCTTTGAGGCATTGATGGCATGGCTTCTCGAAAACGGTTGATTTGTCAGCCCTCGGATTTAAAAGAATGTGGCAGGGGCGTGCGCTTCGCAACAACAGGTGACAACGGGGAAGAGATTCCTGGTTTTGTCATACGTCATAACGGATTAGTGTTTGGCTACGTAAATCGGTGCGCCCATTTACAAGTAGAACTTGACTGGCAACACGGGGAGTTTTTTGATGCGGACCAAGAGTTGCTGATATGTGCTACACATGGAGCTTTGTATCTTCCAGGCACCGGAGAATGTATCGGTGGGCCGTGCAAGGGGGTGTTCCTCACTAAACTAGTGACTATCGAAGAAGATGGCGGCGTATATCTTGTAGAAGAGTAGGCCTAGGCTAGACGAGAAAAACAAGAAAGATTACCCTAAAAATGATAGGGTTAGATTAGAGTACTGCTGGATGCCACCCCGTGCTAGAGGGAGATGTATAGTCCAAGGTGCGTCTCGTAAATAAGATTGCGGTGAATCACCACAATTGATCAAAAAATTAGTGAGCTGAACCAGCGGCTCCTACACACAATTTTGAGTGATTAGATGGATACCTTAGAGAAAAATACACTGACTGATTTAGCTCAAGCATCACTAGTAGAGCAGCGACTAGCACGTCGATGGAAAATATTCTTTCGATTAATTTATTTAGTCGTCGGGGTTGGTGTGTTCGTAACGTTGACGTTTGATGGTGGGGTTCCCAACCAAGGTCCACACACTGCCATCATAGATTTGGATGGTGTAATCGCATCGGAGGCGCCAGCAAATGCCTACGATGTCATTGCAGGCCTAGAAGATGCGTTTGCAAATGTTAATGTCAAAGGCATCCTCATTCGCATCAATAGTCCTGGAGGTAGTCCAGTCCAATCAGAATTGATCAATCAAGAAATCATGCGCCTACGTGGTATCAACCCTTCAATTCCGGTTTATGCTGTCGTCGAGGATATTTGCGCGTCTGGCGGTTACTATGTAGCCGTTGCCGCTGATCAAATCTTTGTTTCCCCCTCAAGCATAGTGGGCTCTATTGGGGTTCGTTTGGACGGATTCGAATTTACCGAGGCTTTAAATTCTCTTGGAATTAAGCGTCGATTACTCACCGCAGGGGAGAACAAAGGATTTCTGGATCCATTTTTACCCATGGAACCAGGTCAACGTGATCATGCTGAAAAGATGCTTAATAACATTCACCAACAATTCATCAAGGCTGTAACTCTAGGACGAGGAGAGCGCCTAAAAGACAATCCAGAGATTTTTTCTGGTTTAGTTTGGACTGGAGAGCAGAGTATCAACCTTGGATTGGCTGATGCCTATGGCAGCGTACTTTCTGTATCTCGGGATGTTATTGGAGCTAAAGAACTCGTTAATTATTCGGTGAAAGAGAGCTATGTTGAACGTATTGCGAGGAAGGTAGGTGCTGAGATATACTATAAATCAATGGGTTACAATTTATATTAACGGTACATTATAATACACTACGGTAATGTAACCCCCTCATCTCGAAGCATTCTTGAAAGCGCGATTAAGGGCAAACCGACCAAGGCAGTTGGATCTGAGCCGAGAATCGACTCAAGCAACGTAATGCCCAAACCCTCAGACTTAGCACTCCCCGCACAGCCCAGCACGTCTTCTGTTTCCACATAGCGTTGGATCTCAGAGAGACTCAGTTGTCGAAATGTCACCTCGGTATCCACCACCAAAGATTGGTATTTATTGGTGTGACGGTTCAAGACACATATGCCCGTATAAAAAAATGCAGTCCGACCACTCGCAAATTTGAGCTGTTCAATAGCTTTATCTAAACTACCTGGTTTGGACAATCTCCTACCATCACATTCGGCTACTTGATCCGATCCGATAATAAGATCTCTGCCAGTTAAATGAGCTACCGCACGTGCTTTCGCGATAGATAACCTCTCTGCGCACAATCGAGCATCCTCGTTTGGCAGCGGGGTCTCATCAACTTTTGGTGACACTACTTGAAAATTTTTACAAATACGTTTGAGCAACTCTTGGCGATAAATTGAGGTAGATGCAAGAACAATAATTGGCGTGGAATAGGAACCCATGGCTCTAAATTTTTAAGATAAAATTTTGACAAATGCACATATAATCAATATTATGCGCGCGCTATGAGTAATCGACCTATCATTGACACACTAGGGTTTGCACAAAAAACCCAATCCCAGGATCTCCAGCTCAAGTTAGCCGACCTCCCTAGGTTAACTGATGTGTCAGCTATCGTAAATGGCGTCGTTCAAGCAAACGTCACTGGTGGAATACAGCACGACGGTAAAGCGTTTATCGAACTTAAGATTCTAGGTGCTTTTACACTGACATGCCAACGATGCATTGATTTATTTGATTTTCAGATTAATTCGCGCAGTCGGTTTATAATAATAACCAAAGAACATGAGCTCGTTGAGATTTCTCGGGGAGAACAAGATATCAACACGATTCTAGCTAAGAAGGAATTAAATCTTATTGAATTTGTTGAAGACGAACTATTATTGACCTTGCCAATGGTTCCGCTTCACGAAGAAGGAGATTGTGAAAGACCTCAGCTGCCGGATGATCAATCAGATTTGACAAACCCATTTAGCGGACTGAAGCAGTCATCTTAAATTTAGAAACTTTGGAGTGAACACAAATGGCCGTACAAAAAAGCAAAAAATCACCATCTCGTCGAAACATGCGTCGTTCTCACGACGCGTTATCGAGCCCATCGATAGCGGTCGAGGCAAGCGCTGGAGAAACGCATCTTCGTCACCACATCAGCCCAAACGGCTTTTATCGTGGCAAGAAAGTTATTCAGAAAAACGACGATTAAATTTTTGTAGCCACTAATGGTGCCTGCAAAAATTTAACACAAAGGCCACCTGAGACACATGGACCAAGTTAATTGCACTGCTGTGCAACACTCGGCATACATACAATGACCATCACAATAGCACTTGATTGTATGGGAGGTGATCATGGTGTCAAAGTTACCGTTCCTGCTGCTATTCATTTTGTAAAATCTCGTCAAGATGCTCATGTCATTTTAGTAGGCATATCGGATCAAATTAGCAAAGCGTTAAATCAACATCCACACAACAAAGATCGATTAACAATCATTCATGCCGAAGAAGTTATAGGCATGGACGAAGGCCCTGCTCAAGCACTCCGCAGTAAGAAAAACTCATCAATGAGAGTAGCAGTTAACCTGATCAAAGAAGAACAGGCAGATGCGTGTGTGAGCGCGGGTAATACAGGCGCTCTGATGGCCATCTCAAGATTTGTACTCAAAATGTTACCCGGTATTGAAAGGCCAGCAATTGCTTCTTTTTTGCCAACACATAACGGTCAAGTCTGCATGCTCGATTTAGGAGCGAACGTAGACTGCTCGGCCGAACATTTACTTCAATTTGCAGTCATGGGCAGCTGCCTAGTAAGTTTAAGCGGTGGTAGCAATTTCCCAAGCATTGGTCTACTTAACATTGGCTCAGAGGACATTAAGGGAAATGAAGTCATTAAAGAGGCTTCAGAATTATTGAAGCATAGCTCTCTTAACTTTAAAGGTAATGTTGAGGGCACAGATATTTATAGAGGCACAACGGATGTAATTGTTTGCGATGGATTTGTTGGTAATGTGGCACTAAAAACATCCGAAGGACTAGCTCAAATGTTAGGGAAGTATCTTAAAGAGGAGTTCCATCGAAATCCGCTCACGAAGCTGTTGGGGGTATTGGCTTCGCCAGTGATAAATCGTTTTAAAGAGCGCGTAGATCATAGGCGATACAACGGTGCAAGCCTATTAGGATTAAGAGGTATTGTGGTTAAAAGTCACGGGGCAGCGGATGTGTATAGTCTTGGATTTGCGATGCAAAGAGCCTATGAAGAAGTCAAACATTCTATGCTTGATGCGATTACTGAAAACATCAAAGTGCCGGAACAAGGAGAGCTGTGATGTATTCAAGAATTATTGGCACTGGTAGCTACCTTCCCGAAAAAATCTTAACGAATAAAGATCTTGAAAAATGTATTGACACTAACAATGAATGGATTGTGTCGCGCTCAGGTATTAAACAAAGACATGTTGCTGCGGACAATGAGGTCACCAGCGACTTAGCTACAAAAGCAGCTCAACTAGCAATTGACCAATCCGGCCTTAGTGCCAGCGACATAGATCTCATTATCGTCGCGACAACGACACCGGATATGATCTTTCCAAGTACAGCTTGCATTGTGCAATCTAAATTAAATATTTCGGGAGGTCCTGCATTTGATGTCCAAGCAGTGTGTTCAGGTTTTGTTTATGGGCTAAATATCGCTGACTTATTTATTAAAAGTGGGCAAGCAAAGAACGTATTACTGATTGGCGCTGAAGTCTATTCCCGTATTCTTGATTGGAGTGACCGAACCACTTGTGTGTTATTCGGAGATGGCGCTGGTGCAGTTGTACTCTCTGGCGCTGATAACCCAGGCATTATTCAAACGAACCTACACGCGGATGGCTCTTTGTATAAACACTTATGGGTTCCCGGTTGGGTTAAGGGTGGTAAGGTAGAAGGCTCACCTATGGTTCAAATGGATGGTGGTATCGTCTTTAAGTTTGCCGTTAAGGTTTTTGAGCAAACTGCCCGAGAGTTGCTCAGTGCTACCGGAAAAACGATCGAAGAGATTGATTGGTTCATTCCACACCAAGCTAATATTCGGATTATGGAGTCCACCGCAAAAAAACTAAACTTACCCTTAGAGCGATTGATCACAACCGTAGCCCACCATGGCAATACCTCTGCCGCATCCATCCCATTAGCGCTCGACGAAGCAGTTCGAGATGGACGAATCAAGAAGGGGCAATTATTGTTATTCGCTAGTGTTGGCGGAGGATTCACCTGGGGAGGTGCGCTTCTTGAATTTTAGTTTTAAATAAAGGAATAACGATTGTGACAATTGCTTTTTTGTTTCCTGGCCAAGGATCCCAATCAATGGGTATGATGGATGCTTTCGCGAACGTTACGGTTGTTAAAGACACATTTAAAGAGGCCTCATCGATCCTCCAACAGGATATGTGGGAGCTTGCACACACTGGTTCCGAGGAGCAACTGGAACTGACCACTAACACGCAACCTCTAATGCTGATATCTGACGTTGCGATGTATCGTGCTTGGATTAAACTCGGCGGTAAGTTACCTTCAATTTTAGCGGGTCATAGTTTGGGTGAATATGCGGCTTTGGTAGCTTCTGGTGCACTTGACTTTGCTGACGCAGTATCTCTTGTTCGGCAACGGTCAGTGCTAATGCAAAATGCCGTGCCTTCTGGCGTTGGTGCGATGGCCGCGGTGTTGGGTTTGACTGATGAGAACATCAGCTTAGCGTGTCAAAATGCAGCAATAGATGGGGGCGTAGCAGAACCCGCAAATTACAATTCGCCAGGACAAGTTGTTATTGCTGGTGATAAACAAACAGTCGAGAAAGCCATTGAGGAAGCAAAAAAACTTGGAGCTAAACGGGCAATGTTGATTGCCATGAGCACCCCATCTCACTGCAGTCTCATCAAACCAGCGGCAGATTTATTCGCATCGATTTTAGACACAGTAAGTATTGAATCTGCGAACATTCCAGTAGTGCATAACGAAAATGTTCAAGAATCGAGTACAGCACAGGATATTAAAAAATGTTTATATCAACAATTATTTAAGCCCGTTCGTTGGGTTGAGACGATTCGCTACATCGTTGCAAAAGACATCCGTATCGGGTGCGAATGCGGTCCAGGAAAAGTAATTACCGGCCTCAACAAACGAATAGACAAAGAGTTCCAAACGATTTCTTTAGCCTCTCCAAAAGACATGGAGTTAGCCATGAACGAATTTTCAGAAGGGCAAATATGAATATAAGCTTGGCAGGTGAGGTGATCCTCGTGACTGGAGCGAGCCGTGGCATAGGCGCAGAGATCGCAAAGACGTTGGGTCTTACAGGCGCAACCGTTGCCGGAACAGCCACTTCAGACGAAGGGGCAAATCGGATTACTGAACTCTTCAAAAAAGAGAACATATCAGGACTTGGGTATCGATTAAATGTCTGTAAGGCAGACGAGTGTACTTCGGTCCTCTCAGAAATAGAAAAGGCGCATGGACCCGTATCGATCCTTGTTAACAACGCTGGCATTACCAGAGATAATTTATTGATGAGAATAAAAGAAGACGATTGGGATGACATCATGGATACCAATCTCAAGTCCGTCTACCGACTATCGAAACTCGTTTGTCGGAGCATGATCAAAGCAAGATCTGGAAAAATCATCAACTTAACCTCTGTTGTTGGGTTCATGGGTAATGCAGGTCAATCCAACTATGCTGCCGCAAAAGCAGGAATCGTGGGCTTCAGTAAGTCCTTAGCCAGAGAGCTCGGTGGGAGAAATATCAACGTAAATTGCGTGGCCCCTGGCTTTATTGATACGGAAATGACACAAGATTTAGCTGAAGAACATAAAAAAACCTTGATAAATCAAGTGCCTCTAGGCCGCTTGGGCGAAGTATCGGATATCGCAAATGCCGTTCTATTTTTGGCATCCAATCTTTCCACCTACATCACGGGATCGACGATTCACGTCAATGGCGGCATGTTGATGGAATAGAACCGAGGTCTCATTTTATTTGGTAGAATACCGCGCGGTAGTGAAACGTATTCACTAAATCACTTTTTTTTAGAAACTGAGGGGTTTTGTACATGGGATCAATCGAGCAACGCGTCAAGAAAATTGTTGCTGAGCAGCTAGGTGTTAAAGAAGCTGACATCAAAAATGAAGCAACTTTTGTAGATGATCTTGGTGCTGATTCACTGGATACCGTTGAATTAGTCATGGCACTTGAAGAAGAGTTTGAATGCGAGATTCCTGACGAAAAAGCTGAAAAAATTACATCAGTTCAGCAAGCTATTGATTATGTCAATTCTAATTTAGATAGCTAACCCAATAGCGAGCGATGAGGCTATCAAACCACTCAAGGAGTAGCCGGTGTCAAGACGTCGGGTTGTCGTAACCGGCCTGGGGATTGTTTGTCCGGTTGGTAACAATGTTTCAAAGGCTTGGGGAAATATTCTAGAAGGGCAATCTGGGATCGGCACAATCACCCGTTTTGATGCAATTCCATTTGCGTCTCATATCGCTGGAGAAGTAAAGGATTTTGATATTACAAAGATCCTTCCCTCGAAGGACGCACGCCGTATGGATACGTTCATTCATTATGGACTCGCAGCAGGTATCGAAGCTCTAGAAGATGCTGGATTCTCAAAAACACCTGAAAACGCAGAGCGTATCGGCGTCAATATTGGATCGGGTATCGGTGGTTTACCGCTCATCGAAGATACCAAAAAGATCTTAGGCGAGAGTGGGCCTCGAAAGATATCGCCGTTCTTCATTCCAGGCGCCATTATCAACATGGTCGCAGGGAATCTATCCATCCTGTACGGACTGAGGGGCCCAAGTCTAGCCATGGTTACTGCCTGTACCACAGCGACCCACTGCATTGGTGATTCTGCCAGATTGATTGAATATGGTGACGTAGATGTGATGGTTGCGGGTGGCGCAGAGTCTTGTATATCCCCCCTCGGTGTTGGTGGGTTTTCAGCGGCACGCGCACTCAGCACACGAAATGATGACCCTTTAACAGCAAGCCGTCCCTGGGATAAAGGTAGAGATGGGTTCGTTTTAGGGGAAGGTGCCGGCGTAATGGTTCTAGAAGAGCTAGAGCACGCCAAACGTCGTGGCGCTAAAATTTACTGCGAATTAAGTGGGTACGGTATGAGTGCCGATGCACATCACATCACGGCCCCTAGCAAAGATGGCGAGGGTGCAGCTCGTTGCATGACTAATGCGCTTAAAAACAGTGGTATTAATCCCGATACTGTTGACTACATTAATGCGCATGGTACGTCGACGCCACTAGGCGATATTGCAGAGACCGTAGCCATAAAACGAATGTTTGGCGATCATGCGCACAACCTAGCCGTGAGCTCGACCAAATCAAGTATCGGACATCTTCTTGGCGCTGCAGGTGGTGTAGAGGCAGTATTCACAGCCTTAGCGATTCGAGATCAAATTGCGCCGCCGACAATCAATCTCAATGATCCTGATCCAGAGTGTGACTTAGATTATGTTCCTAATGAGGCCAGGAAAATGACCATCCGATCTGCCATTTCTAATTCATTTGGTTTCGGTGGCACAAACGGCAGCCTCGTATTCTCTTCGATTAACTAAATCTATGACTGTTATCTGCCTCAAAAACAGATGAATAGAGCAACGTGCCACATTTAAAAAATATTCTTGTAAAACTGGCCATCGGTAGCTGTGTTCTCATTGGGTTTTTTCTGGGCTGGCTCTTATTTATTGGCTTGAGCTCAGCTGAACTTGAAGAACCAACAACGATAACAATTGAGCGGGGTGCGACATTGGGAACTGCGGCAACCGAGCTAGCAAATAAGTCTATCATTGATAATGCACGCTCCTTTAAGCTCTTAGCCTGGGTCTTTGGTATCAGTTCAGATATAAAAGCAGGAAAATACAAATTTGAAGATGGCGTGACAGGATTCCAAGTCCTGCAAAAGATTTATCGTGGCTACTTTGAAAAAAACCGTTTACGAATACAAGAGGGTTGGACATTCGCTGATTTACGCAAGGCGTTGGATGACCACGATGCAATTCTGCACAGCAGTACTGGTTGGACCCAAAAGAAAATACTTAACCACCTGAACATACCCTATGAACATGTAGAGGGGTTGTTTTTCCCTGATACTTACATTTTCTCTGGAGGAACGAGTGACCTCGAAATATTGAAAATCGCTCATGAGAAGCTGAGCAAAGTACTCGAAGAAGAGTGGCGCAAACGAAATATCAAAATACGTTTTAAAGATCCTTACAATGCACTCATTCTCGCGTCAATCATTGAAAAAGAGACATCACTTCCAGCAGAAAAATCAATTGTTTCTGGCGTATTTATGAATCGATTAAAAAATGGTATGCGATTGCAGGCGGACCCGACTGTGATTTATGGCCTCGGTGATAACTTCGATGGTGACATTCGTTACAAGGATCTAAAAGCCGATAATCCTTACAACACGTACACCAGAAATGGCTTACCTCCGTCACCGATTGCGCTGCCTAGTCGCAGTTCTATTCGTGCTGTGATGCACCCTGCGAGCACGACCGCACTCTATTTTGTCGCAAAAGGGGACGGTACCCACCAGTTCTCTGATAACCTTAGCGATCACAATACAGCTGTGAAAGAATACCAACGCTAACAACGAGAGCGCACGTGACTAAAGGCCTTTTCATCACATTTGAAGGCGTAGATGGAGCGGGGAAAAGCACCCAGCTTAACTATGCCGTTAAATACCTTCGAGATCGAAAGATAGACCTTGTTCAAACTAGAGAACCTGGTGGAACACCGCTTAGCGAGCAGCTACGAGACATGATGCTAGGCGTTACAACACCTCTCGATTCGGATACAGAAGTGCTTCTGATGTTTGCTGCGAGAAAAGAACACATAACACGCGTCATAAAACCGGCTTTAGAATCTGGAACTGTAGTCATTTGTGATCGTTTCACTGACGCTACATTTGCCTATCAGGGTGGCGGTGCGGGTGTTGACCCATCACGCATCGAAGTATTGGAGCGTTGGGTTCAGGGAACCCTTCAACCCGATCTAACTCTATTCTTTGATCTGCCGATTGAAATCGCCCAACGTCGTATGAGTCATCGCGTTAAAGATCGTTTTGAATCCAAAGCTATAGATTTTCATGAACGTGTTCGGCAAGCCTACCTAGACCGGGCAAAGAAAGATCCTGCCCGCATAAAAGTTATTGATTCTTTGAATTCAAAAAGTCAGATTCGCCTACTCGTTCAAAACGAGCTGGATCAAATATGCAGTTAGCTCAGTGTTCATGGCTTGATGAGCCTAAAACTAAAATCGGAAAACATTTACCACCAGCACTGTTGATCTACGGCGTTGAGGGGGTTGGGAAAAGAACCTTGGCTCTTCACCTCGCCCAATCTACGCTTTGTGAAAAGGTATCTTTCTTGCAAGAGGCTTGTGGAATATGTGGATCTTGCCACCTATTTCAGGCTGAAACTCATCCTGATTTCAAAATGATAACAAATGATGAAGCAGATGCAAGCGGTGATGCCGAGGGTGCCGGGAATACAAAGAAAGCAAAACAGGTTATTAGCGTGAAATCCGTCCGAGAATTGGGGGGCTACTGTTACACCAAACCTCATCGGGGTCATGCAAAAATCATCATTATCGATCCGGCTGACAACTTAAATCAAAATGCATCGAACGCCTTATTAAAAAACTTAGAAGAACCGCCAGAGTTTCTTCATTTCATTTTATTGGCTAAGCACTCAGAATCACTGATTCCAACCATACTCAGTCGGTGCCTAAAGGTTTACGTGAAAGCTCCAGGGCTCGACGTCACGTCAGACTGGATAAACCATCAAACCTCGCACCATCAGATCGAAGAACATAGAAAAGAGCTTGCCATTCGCCTTTCGGGATGCGCCCCTTTTGCGTCAACGCAATTGATAGAGGATGACACTTTCTTTGAGAATCGAGATAAAATTCTTACTCTATTAAGTCAGGAACCAATCAATGCGTTTGACCTTGCAGCACTTTGTGAAAAAGTTGAAGTACCGATACTGCAACGTATTTTTTATCCCTTATTGCATGACTTACTTATGGCAGATCTAGGCGGTGAGATTGTCTTTCACAAAGATAAAGTATCAGAGATTAGGTGCATTAAACGCTCACTCAGTCGCAAAGCAGTCGCGCATTGGCAAGACAACTTTAATGAATATCTAAAGGCAGCAAATCATCCACTTAACCGACGATTGGCCTTGGAAGCACTCTTTTTAAATTGGCCGCGAACATAGAAAAAAATACCATGCAAATTGTTGATTCACACTGTCATATCAACTTTCCAGAGCTCTCAGAAGATATCGAAGGTCTTATTAGACGGATGGAAGAGAACAATGTTTGTAAGGCCTTATGCGTCTCAGTCGAGCTAGAGAAGTTTCCGGATATATTAGGGTTAGCAACTCGGTACCCTACTATTTTTGCGTCTGTCGGGGTACACCCAGATCATCAAGATTGTGAAGAGCCTACGGTAGAACAATTAGTGACGTTATCGAATCACCCTAAAGTAGTCGCAATTGGTGAAACCGGTCTTGATTATTTTAGAACTAAGGGCGATACCGAATGGCAACGCGAGCGCTTTCGCGTACATATCAATGCAGCTAAAATCACACAGAAACCTCTGATAATCCACACCCGAGAAGCGGGTAGCGACACGCTAGACGTTCTTAGGGAGCAGGGGCAGGGGCAAGTGAGGGGTGTGATGCATTGCTTCACGGAAACAATGCCATTTGCACTCGCTTCAATTGAACTAGGGTTCTTTATTTCATTCTCTGGCATCTTGACCTTTAAGAATGCCGAAGAAATTCGTACGGTTGCAAAGGAGATACCCATTGAGTACATAATGGTTGAAACAGATTCTCCTTACTTAGCTCCGATGCCGTATAGAGGTAAAACCAATGAACCATCTTATGTGCGTTTTGTTCTAGAGGAGCTCGCTCGCGTTAAAGGCTTACCCTTAGATGTCGTGGCTCAGAAAACTACGGAAAACTTCAACAGACTATTTTTAATTTAAAAGGTGGCATAGAACCATCAGCCTAATTTGTTTCTTAAACGCTCCAGTTCGCCCGATATTTTTTTAATGCCGCTCATCAGCTCCTGCTTATGGCGTTCATCCTCATCATCCCCTAAATCTAAAGCCTTATTCTCCCTATTTAAGACATCGACTACGATCGCGATCAGCATATTAAGAAATGCGAAAGCTGAGAAAAATATGAATGTCAGGAAATAAACCCATGATAGGGGGTAAATATTCATCACCTCATACATGACGTCTATCCAGTTATCGAAAGTCATGACACGAAATAAGGTGAGAATGGACTTAGAGATATCACCCCACAGAAATGGGTTAATGGATGCAAATAAGGTCGATCCAATTGCGCCATAGATATAGAAGAAGATAAACATCAGCAAAACTAAGTAACCTAGTCTTGGGAGTGATTTAAATATTACGTTCAATAGGAGACGTAATTCAGGAATAACCGAGATCAACCTCAAAACTCGAAAGATGCGTAATAAACGTCCTACAAAGACCAGATTAGAGCTCTCTAATGGAATTAAACTGCCAATTACAACGATGGTATCGAAGAGGTTCCATGGATCACGAACAAAACGCTTCAAATCACCCTCGGCGATATAACGGATAATGATCTCCACCAGAAAAATAATGCTGATTAAAAGGTCAAAATATGAGAGTAGATCTTGATAAGGTTCGAGCTGGTGGAAGGTTCGCGCACCCACGGTCAGAGCAGAGAAAATAATGATGAAAATCATCGTTATTTCAAATAACTTGTGATGTCGTATATCGATTATTTTTTGTATAAGCATTTACAATTCACACCAGGCAGTAAATTTAATGTCACTGTTTTAATTAAAATTAAGTTTAAATAACGAACAATATAGAAGTTCTATCAGAATAACGATCAATTCCATGATTATTACGCCACTCAATCAGATCGTTGGCTGCACCATTGAGGGAGTTTCCGTCAGGACTGCCAGCGAAGAAGAGTTACAGCAAATTCATTCCGCTTGGATGAGATATAGCATTGTGGTCATAAAGAATCAGGTTTTAACGCCTTCCGAACAGCTCAAATTTGCAACTTATTTTGGATCTCCAGATATTTACCCATTCTTAGAGGGCTTAGAGGGACATCCTGAGATAACCCGTGTTTTGAAAAAATCAACAGAGACTAAAAACTTTGGAGGCGTTTGGCACACGGATACGATCTACTTACAAAAGCCACCGATGGCCAGCATGCTCTACGCGATAGACGTCCCCTTGAACGGTGGCGATACGCTCTTCGCCAGCCAGTACAAGGCTTATGACGCACTCTCAAGTAAAACGAAAGAACGTATCCAATCATTCTCAGCTGAATCGCGCTCTGACCTCGAGGCGGTTTCCGCTACACGCTTAAACCGAACACCGGTCTCGAATAAGAAAGTACCCGTCAATTACTCAGCGATTCATCCTATGGTTAGGACTCACCCTGAGACTCAATTGAAAAGTCTTTATATCAGTCCTGCTCACACCTGCAGCGTCCAAGAACTCAATTCAGAGGCAAGTACGGCGCTACTATCCGAATTATTTACACATCAGACAAAGGAAGAGTTTCAGTGTCGCGTCAAGTGGTGTAATGGTCATTTAGCGCTTTGGGATAACCGCTGTCTATTGCATTTACCCCTCAATGACTATCAGGGACAGTTAAGGCTACTGCATCGAATCACGTTGAAGGGTGATCGACCGTTTTGAGTCATGACAGAAGAGGCTTACGGGCTGTTGCATTGGCTCAGCCATAAAAAACGACAGGCTTTTCGCCTGCCGCTATTTGAAATTAAATGATTACGATGCTTTAATGCTTCATATCACAGTCATACGCGACCGATATAAATACTCCATCGTTAATTAAATAAGTTGGAGTAAATTTGCAGACACCCATTAAATTTGCGTATTTACCTGATATGCCGCGCATGACGCTATTGCCAGTTCCAGGAACACCTAACCTGCCGACCCGAGTATTTTCAATTGAGAATTCATCATTGTCTTTATCTTTAACGCGACAAAAGCCGTAAACCGTACTTTGGCCGTCTTTTTCTAGGCTACTTGCAGCGCAGTTAAACGCGAACACTGTCCCTACGGGAATTGGTCCATATGTCGAACTATTGACGTTACTGAGCCCTTCGAGCTCTGCCGTTGAGAATCTGATGTCATTTGCTTTAATTTCGTCTAATTGCATCTTTGCACTAGAGATGAAAGAAAGCTTACCTACGGAATCACCGTGATGTTCGGCACCAGCAGATGAAATAAAAATGAATAAACCTAATAGACTTAATATCGTATTTTTCATCGAATTTTTATCCTTAAGAAAATTAAAAAAATGATATAGAAAGTTTTTTACCAAATTTTTGTACCTAAAAATAATACCATAAAATAACTACAGTTAAACAACCGACATCTTTAGTCGAGAGAGAAAAAAATCTGTAAAGTGTAAAATCTAAATAAATAAATATGACTTGCTAAAATAAAAATAAAATTGTATGGAAAAGATTACTTTTGAAAGTATTAATGTTCGGGCTTCACTTGTTCCTTTAAGACGTCCGATTGTGGCAAAAGTTGGTCAGTTCGTTGATTGGCCCTTGATTCTAATCGACGTGCAAACAAAAGAGGGCATTGTTGGACGCAGTTATCTGGAACCATACATTAAAGATTCCGTCAAATATATCGCGCCAGCATTGCATGACATGGCCGTGAAATTTAAAGGTAGGACGATCCATCCTGCCGATATGTATCGAGAAATCATTGGCTCATTACACCTTATCGGACGACAGGGTGTGAGTGTAATTACAGCTGCTGGTTTGGATATGGCCCTTTGGGACGCTCTTGCTAAGGCTGCGAATATGCCACTTGCCAACCTATTGGGAGGATCTACTGGCCCTTTAAGAGCCTACAACACCAATGGATTGTGGCTGCTGCCGTTTGACAAATTAGCAAAAGACGCTGAAGAATTAGTCAGCGAAGGGGGTTTCAAGGCTATTAAAATGCGACTCGGCAGAGCGAGACTAAAGGATGATATTAAAGCCATAAAAATCGTCAGAGAAGCGGTGGGAGAAGATATCCATCTCATGGTCGATTTCAATCAAGGGCAAACAATCCAAGAAGCGATTACTAGACTGCATGGGCTAGATGATCAAGGGATGTATTGGTTTGAAGAACCCATTGTGTTCGATACGTACGCACAGAACGCACAGTTAACCAAAGAAATAAAAACACCAATATCAATCGGCGAAAACATCTACGGATCCCGCTCATTTCTAGAGGCGATTCAAGCTAATGCCGCAGATCTATACATGCCTGACCTCATGAGAATTGGTGGGGTCACTGGGTGGATGAGTGCCGCCTCAATTGCTGGAGCGGCTAATGCCCCGTTATCAAGTCATTTATACCCCGAAGTGTCTGCCCATCTTTTAAAAGCCTCCGAATCAGCAGATTGGCTTGAGTATCGGGACTGGGGTAATCCACTCGTTAAGGAGCCCTTTGAAATAAAAGACGGCATGGCAATCGTTCCTGACCGCATTGGTAACGGTCTCGATTGGGACGAAGATGCTGTAAAAAAATATCAGTACTTCTAACGATTATTCGAGTGACTAACGCGGCCTGCCTGTTCTGCGATCTTCAAGCATCAGATCGCGAACGCATCGTCTCGGAGAATCATCTCGCATATGCTGTTCGAGACGGTTCTCCTGTAACTGAGAAGCACACGCTTTTTATTCCCAAACGACATACGCTTGATTTTTTTGGATTAGTTCCGGGTGAGATATTGGCCATAAATGAACTGATCCATGAGCAACGTCAAATGTTATTAGATTCTGATCGGCGAATCGAGGGTTTCAATATTGGTATAAATTGTGGGCAGGTAGCCGGTCAGTCGGTATGGCATTGTCACGTTCACTTAATCCCCAGACGCAAAGGTGATAGTGAATTTCCAAAAGGAGGGGTGCGCCATGTGATTCCCTATAAGGGCGACTTAGAGGACTTACGCTAGCTTGCTTAAATAATGTGTTTAATTCGCAAAGAGTCGGTGCGAGATCTCCTTCGAGCTAGTGGTTTCGACTATTTATCGATACACAGCACAACCTTCTGCGGTACGAACCAGCAGCTACGCTCCTGTTTTAACCCAGAAAAAACATTCGTTTATATCGATGTAACCACCTTGATTCCAGCAAAACTCCCACCGTCCGTCATTAGGGACTATATAACCAAAAGAGCCACCCCGAATAACTTCTAGATCGTTTGGGTTGCATGTTTCCAAACCTGATCTACAAGCGGTTTTTAGCAATCCATCATTAAATTCGCCAGTAATTTGGTTATATTCACATGGACCATTGATACCAATCCCCCCATTAACGGTCAATTTACAGTATGAGTCTAGGGCCTGGGCTTGGGCTGCAGCGATTTCAACAACGATTAGAAGCACTGCGATTGTAGTTAACTTAGTGACCATACTACCGCTTAATAAAAGTATTATGTTATTAGGATAAACATATGAATATATTAATAAATAATTAGTACGTTGGCGAGGGTTAAGAAACCCAGGTTACGTTCAAGATAAACAATTAGCCATAATTTATGCTTATTGGGGAATTATCGATACTTGCGGCATATTGCGTATAATGTATATTATGTCAAGTACAGTATTTTTACGCCGCAGGGAGATAAGCGGTCGACTACTTCATGTCACCTCCTCAAGGCTTATTTAGTTTCGAACCAATTGACGATATATATATTATTCTCAAACACATTAATCCGTATTAGTACGATCTCCTGGTTTCTGATACATAAAAAACAATCCAACC